>JANLUQ010000365.1:0-46865 GCA_031363565.1 Armatimonadota bacterium
AACCAGGGCGTCCGCGTCTCCCACCCGCAGCCCAACCTGCGCGGACGCATAGACGCGGGCATAGTCGGAAGGACCGCCGTTGAAGAACACTTTCCCGCCGTCGCCCGGCAGGTCCGGCTCGTTCCAGACTTCATAGGACGACCCCCGCAGGCCGAGTGCGGCCCGGTAGTGGGCGGCATAGCTGCCGTTGATGCGCCCCCAGGCGTCCAGATCGCTCGGCACGTCCTTCCAGCGCTGCCACTCCGCGCCGGTCTTGAGCGGCAGCGGGTTATAGGTCATGGCAAAGAGCGGGTGGATGCCCAGTGCCTTCAAGCCATTCGCCAGGGAGTCCAGGGGCGCAAAGTCAATAACCGGGTTGGCCGCTGTGCCCGTGATCTGGTCGAAGGCCTGCGCGTCGGGCTTGCCCCAGGCCATTTCGTAGCGGAAGTCCTGAACGCCCGCTTCCTGAAGCAGCGGCATCATCTTTTTCCAGGTTGAGGGCGGCAGGAATGGCGTCTGGTAGACGCCGAATTTGGTCTTGACGAGCGGCGGCCCGCTCCACCGCCCGAAGTCCACCGTGAAGGTTTGGGCGGAAGTCGGGGGGCTGAGAAGCAGAAGGCACACCAGGGCAGATAGGTTCCAGAGAGCGCCTTTCATAGGCTCTGCCGGTATTCGGCCCACAGCGCCTCGAACTCGCCCACCATCTCTGCCAGCACGTCGAAGCCACCCTGCCAGAAGGCGGGGTTATCCAGCGTCACGCCCACCTTGTCCATGAGTTCCTGCGGAGTCAGGCTGCCGCCCGCTCCCAGCATGTGCAGGTACTTGTCGGCGAAGGCCGGACCCTCTTTCTTGGCCTGCTGGTACAGGGACAGCACCAAAAGCTCGCCGAACGAATAGGCGTAGACGTAGAACGGCGAGCTGATGAAGTGGCCGATGTAGGACCACCACAGACGGTGCTCGTCGCCAAGCTCGACCGAGTCGCCGAACATGAGCTGCACTTCGCGCTGCCAGTGCTCGCCGAACTCCTCGGTCGTCAGCTCGCCCTTCGTCTGCCGGTGCTCGTGGATCGCCCGCTCGAAACGGTACATGGCCGTCTGGCGCGGGATCGTCGCGAACGCACCCTCGATCTTCTCGGCGTAGAGGGCCAGCTTGTCCTTGGGGGACGCCGACCTGGTGACACGCTCGAAGACCAGCATCTCGCCGAACGTGGACGCCAGCTCGGCCAGCGGCAGGGTGCCGTGGAAATTCAGCAGTGACTGCGAACGCGAGAGCGAGGCGTGGACGCCGTGCCCCAGCTCGTGGGCCAGCGTCATCACGTCCTTCATCCGGCCCAAGTAGTTCATCAGGACATAGGGGTGCAGGTCGGGCGTCACATAGGAGCAGAACGCGCCGCCCTCCTTGCCTTTCGCGGCGGGCGCATCAATCCAGTTCTTGTCGAAGAACTCCGAGGCCCGGCGGCGCATCTCGGGTGAGAAATCGCCGAAGGCGTCCAGAACGATTCCCTGCGCTTCGGGGTAGGTGATGGTGGCCTCGGCCTCGAAGAGCGGCGCGTAGCGATCATAGTGCGTGAGCGTGTCCAAGCCTAGAATCTCTCGCTTGACCGCGTAGTAGCGGGCGACGAGTGGGTAGTTACGGACGACAGTGTCCACGACGAGGCTGACTGTCTCTTCGGCCAGCTCATTGTCCAGGTGCCGAGAGGCTTGCGGGGTCGCGAACCCGCGCAGGCGATCCTTGACGCTCTTGTCCTGCATCAGCGTATTGAAGATGAATGTCAGCGTCTTGCTGCTCTTTTGAAGGCCCTCAGTGAATGCCGCCGCCGCTTGCCGGCGCGTCTCGCGGTCCGGGTCCATGATCTTCGCGATGACCTCCGCCTGGCTCAGTTCCTCACCGCCCACCACAAATGTCGTTCCCGCCGTGGTCTCGTCGAACAAGCGGTCGAAGGCACGGCCACCGGTGTTCGCCAGCTCCTCCATCAGCCGCTCCTCGGTCTCGGACAGCATGTGCTCCCGAGCCGCCCGGACCGTGCCGATGTAGTGATTATAGGGCGCGACCTGGGGCGCGTTTAGCAGCGGCCCGAGGACATCATCCGGCGCGGCAGCCAGTTCCAGGTCGAAGAACAGCAGCGGCAGGGCCAGTTTCGTCCCCTGTTCGCGCATCTTTTGCAGGAACGCCCCGCGCGCCGGGTCCCCCATGTCGGTCGTGAACAATAGCGAGGCGAAGTAAGCCGGCTTGGACGCCTCCTGCTGGATGCTCTCATACTCGCGCAGGGCCGCACCCAGCGTGTCGGCTGTCAGGTCAGACGCATTGATCTTACCTTTATAATCGCGCTCAAACTGGTCGGCGCGCTCCTGCGAGGCATTCAGCACCTCATCAATGCGTGGGTCGGTAACGCCGTCGTAGAGATCGGCGAGGTTCCAGTGTACGTCGGCGCCCAGGTCAGGCTGAATGGCTTCAGTAGTCAAGAGGGTCTCTTTTCTTGTTCAGGTGACTTATTATACCCATGTGCTCAACATTGTGAAAAAAGTTGCAATGTCGGGCTTGGCTGGGTACAATATCGGCAGGAAAGAGGCCATTCATGTCAGCAGCTGAGACGAGGCCGCGCCATCCGGTGGCGCACGGGATGCATCAGACGAAGGTCATTCTGGAGATGATCAAGTTCGAGCACACGGTCTTCATGCTGCCGTTTGCGCTGATGGCGGCAATCGTCGCCTCGCGCCACGACTGGCTGATGTTCGCACACAAGGTCCCCTGGATACTGCTGGCAATGGTCGGCGCGCGCTCCGCCGCCATGGCCTTCAACCGCATCGTGGACCGGCAGTATGATGCGCTCAACCCTCGTACGGCCAAGCGCGCCCTGCCCGCCGGGCTGCTGACCGTCCCGCAGGTCGTCGCCTTCACAGTCGTCGCGGCGGCCCTGCTTGTCTTCGCGTCTTATATGCTGAACCCGCTTGCCTTCGCGCTCTCCCCTATTGCCCTACTGCTGGCCCTTGGGTATTCCTTCACCAAGCGCTTTACGTCCTTTTCCCACTTCTTTTTGGGCCTTGCCCTTGCTGTCGCCCCGGTCGGCGCGTGGATAGCCGTCACTGGCCGGATCGAGCCGCCCGCGCTCTGGCTGGGCGGGGCTGTGGTCTGCTGGCTCTTCGGCTTCGACATCCTGTACGCCTTGCAGGACACCGAGTTCGATCGGGCGAACGGTTTGCACTCCATACCCGCGCAGATCGGCAATGTTCGCGCCCTCCTTGCCTCGCGGCTATCCCATCTCCTGATGATCGGTTTGCTGGTGATGACCGGCGTATCGGCGGGGCTTGGCGTGATCTATTTCGTTGCCGTTGCCCTGGTCGCCGGACTGATCGCCTGGGAGCAGTCGCTGGTCAAACACGACGACCTTTCGCGGCTGGATATGGCCTTCTTCACGCTCAACGGCTACATCAGCGCCGGCCTGTTCCTGCTGACGCTGCTGGATGTCTTGACTAGGGGGTAGACGATGGCATTACATGAGATCGTTCCGGAACGGCGCACACTCCACGGGCACTTTTCGCGTGATATGGCCCCATGCCTGACCATCGCCCCAGGAGATACGGTGCGCTTTCGGACGCTGGAGGCTGCGTGGAGCGTAGCACCGCGCCGGACGGGCGACCGGATCGAGGCGGTCGCGTCTTTTGAACCGCGTGATGAGGTCATGGACAGCGGCCACGCGCTCTGCGGCCCCGTCTTCGTCGAGGGTGCAGAGCCGGGCATGACCCTGGAAGTCCAGGTCAGCGAGGTCCGCCCGGCGTCTTGGGGATACACTTACGCGGGCGGGTGGTCCACACCGCTCAATGACAGGATGGGCGTCTCCGAGGATGCTGGAGTCATCCACCTCTGGACTCTGGACGCAGACACGATGACGGGGCGCAACCAGCACGGGCACGAAGTCGCGCTGCGGCCGTTCATGGGCGTTATGGGGATGCCCGCAGACGTTCCAGGGCGGCAATCCACGACGCCGCCGCGTATCACGGGCGGCAATCTGGACTGCAAGGAGCTGGTCTCGGGTAGCTCGCTGTTCCTGCCGGTCGCCGTTCCCGGCGGCCTGTTCTCGGTCGGTGACGGTCATGCGACCCAAGCAGACGGCGAGGTATCGGGGCTGGCGATCGAGTGCCCAATGGACAATGTACAACTGACGTTTCATCTGCACCCACAGAAGACCCTGACGACGCCGCGCGCGGACACGCCCGCCGGGTGGATCACATTAGGCCTCAGTGAAGACCTGAACGAAGCGATGCAGATCGCCCTGGACGTCATGCTGGACTTAATGGGCGAGATGCACGGCCTGGAGAGGCAAGACGCGCTGGCACTGGCAAGTCTCGTCGTGGATCTCCGCATTACGCAAGTGGTCAACGGCGTCCAGGGCGTCCATGCGCTGCTGCCGCACGGGGCGCTGAAGAAGGCAGTCTAGTTCGCGGGGGCAGCCGCCTGGCCTTTGGGAGACCCGGATGTCATCTATACTTCACCGCCGACGGCTTCGTCCAGATTTTCGGCGTCGCTGGCATCCGCGCGCGTTTTGTGGTGCGGGGCCTTTTCGGCGGACACCTTGGTCCCGTGCGGAGAAGCCCTTACCTCGGTTCTCGACGATAATCGCTGCGTGGTCGGCGTGGTACTCTTGGGTGAGCAAGACCCAGCTCTCGCCCGTCATCTGGGCATGGCGCACGACATTCGTGCGAAGCTCGCCCACGATGAACTCGATGTCGTAAATATCGCGGCCTATGCCGCCGAGGTCTTCCAGCAAGATATGCCCGATGCGCCGGGCGATTCGCAAACAGATCCCGTCGCCGGGCAGGTCCAGCGACACTATGAGTATCATCTTGCCCACTTTCTAGCCGGCGGCTGGTCCCGCGCTATACGCTGAGGTACGCCCGAAACGGATTGGAACAAACCATGACTACGAGGATCGGCAGTGTGCCGTACCTGAACGAGAAGCCGCTGACGCGGTGGTTTTCGCACACTGAGGAGGGACGCGCCTCGGGCGTGGAGGTCATCTACGCCGTCCCGTCTGCTCTGGCGCAGATGCTTCAGGCGGGCGAGATCGCCGCCGCCCTTGTTTCGTCGTTTGAGTACTTCCGAACGCCCGGCTACGCCATCGTCCCCGGCATCTCCATCTCCGGGCAGGACAAGATCGAGTCGGTTCGGGCCTTCGCCCGCACCTCCTGGCGCAAGATCGAATCGCTGGCCCTGGACACGTCCTCGCTGACATCCGCCGCACTGCTGAAGATCCTGCTGGCCGAGCAGCTCGACGCGCATCCTGCCTTCCTGCACGCCGCGCCCGATCTCGACTCGATGCTGAGGCAGGCGGACGCCTGCCTGCTGATCGGGGACGCGGGGATGCTGGCGGATGGCAACGGCCTGAACGTCCTCGACCTGGGCCACGCCTGGCGTCGGTTGACGGGCCTGCCGTTCGTCTATGCCGTCTGGCTGGGTCAAGCGGAGAACCTCACCCCACACCTCATCCAGTCACTTACGGCGGCCAAGGCCTGGGGAGTGACGCAGACCGAGTTCATCGCCGAGGAGGAGTCGCAGCGCATCGGTGCCTCGGTCCGCCAGTGTCGGCACTATCTCACGGAAGTCATGGATTACGATCTGGGCGAGGAGCACCTGCGAGCTTTAGCAACGTTCGGGGCAAAGGCCTGGGGGCAGAAGCTGCTTCCCGCCCAGCCTGCCCCGGTCCATGTCGTGAGCGCAGCAGGTTAGGCACAAGGGCCACGGGTCCTGCTGATCAAGCCATGTCACATTGAAGCCATGCCACGTTGAAGTGGTAATGAATGCCGCCATCATAGGTAAGCGTGGGGTCATAGTTGTGCTTGGAAAACAACGGGCGGTTCGCGCCGGAGGGCACATTGACATAGGCAACCGGCTCGGCGAAATAGGGCCGGGTCATATCCACGGGTGGTGTCCAGACCGCTCTCGTTTGGGCGACGGCCTGCGCCCAGCCAGGTCAGGAGGGCAGGCCCATCCGCCGGTGCGTGCCAGGAGCCGCCACGCACGACGCGCGCTTCACCATGAGCATAGCTGATGGGATAAGTCTGAGGATGCGCCGAGTAGTGACTATACCAGTCCAGGCACCAGTTTTCTACGTCACGCCCCCCTTCAAGCGGCCTCGATAGGCAGCCGGTAGTGCCAACCTTCCCGCCGACCGAGCCAGCGGCAGTAGGCATTTGCCTCATCCCAGGAAACGAAGCGGACTGGGTCGTCATCGCCACCCGCCGCATCGCCGTCCGCCGCCTGGGCATTGAGAAGTGGGGCAATGGTCAAGCCCGCCCCGGCCTGCACAGCGCGGCGCCGGAAGAGGCGTCGCGATGGATCGCTTCGTGCCTGGTCCTGCGCGGACATTTGGCCGTCACCCCTCGCCGGTGATCTTCAGCACGTCTTCCCCATACTTTTCCAGCTTGCCGGGGCCGACGCCGCTGACTTCGAGCAAGTCACCTGATGTCTGAGGCCGGGCACGCGCGATCTCCATCAAGGTCTTGTCGCTGAAAACGCGGTAGGGCGGAAGAGACTCGCACGACGCCTGCGAGGTCCGCCAGAGTTTCAGGGTGGCGAGCACGTCGTCGCTTGCCCCGTCGTCACCACCGCCCACATCAGCGCTCCGCCACCGGCTGGGGTCGCGCGGGAGCGGGGCCGCGACCGGCAGGCGCTCCTGCCAGGTCGCCCGGCCCTTGGGCGTGACCGTGCAGACAAAATAGGCGTCCTCGTCGCCCTGGTGCATCAGGCCCTCGGCGAACAATGCCTCCAAAAACTTGTCCACGGCGGCGACGGCACTGCCCCGGAACAAACCGCCGAGCGGCTGGCGCGGCGTCCCAGCATCCTTATCCCCCATCGTCCCTGCCCCACGCAGCATCTTGTTCAGGCGGGCCTTGCCAATGGCGGGCCGCAGCGCGTCCAAGGCGTTCAAAACGGAGTGGATATCAGACGGGTCTATCTGGACCGGCATCGGGATCTGCGGCAGGCGCACGGATGTGGCGGCATGCCCCTCCGGCTTGGGCGCATCGCAGTTGTCGCAGCAGAAGGGGGTTGACGGCGGCTCCTGCCGGTCTCCGAAGTAGTCCAGGATGGTCCGGCGGCGGCAGGCGGTAGTCTTGCAGTAGTCCACGATCTCATCCAGGCGGCGCAAGCGCTCCGCCCGCTGCTTCGCCAGCCCCGCCGCGATGGAGCGGCGGGCGTCTAGCGGGAAGTCGCGCCGGGCTAGGGTCAGGGTCACGCCGTCCCCGGTCTGCGCGACGCGCTTGACGAGATCTGCCCTTTCCAGCTCGCCCAGTGCCAAACGGCCCTTGATATCGCTCCAGTCCAGGGCCATGCCCCAAGTCTTGGGCAGGCGGGCGACGTTCTCTTTGTCGGCATGGCCACGCACTTGGCCGAAAGCCTGCTCGACCGCCCCGACGGTCAGAGCCTCGTTGTCAATGAACCACTCGCGCGTGCGTCGGTCGGCGAAGTGGTACAGGATGACGCACCGGCTGCGGCGGCCATCCCGCCCGGCACGCCCCGCCTCTTGGTAGTAGCTTTCGAGGCTGTCCGGGCAGGCGCAGTGAACGACAAACCGCACATCCGGCTTGTCAATGCCCATGCCGAAGGCGTTGGTGGCGACCAGTACCTGCCGCTCCCCCTCCAGCCACTCGCGCTGCATCTGGTTCCGCAGGTCGGCGTCCAGGCCCGCATGGTACATCCCCGCCCGCTGCCCTAGGGGCGCCAGAGCGGCATCGGCGGCCTCGAACACTTGCTCGCACTGCTTGCGTGTGGCGCAGTAGATCAGCCCGCTGCCGCCCAATGCTGACAGCTTGGGCAGGGCGCGGGTCAGCTTGTCCTCGCGTTCGTTTTCGCTTTTACAGCGATGCACGGAGAAGTGGAGGTTGGGCCGGTTGAAACCGCCGACCAGGATGAGGGGGTCATGCATCCCGAGGTTCGTGACGATGGAGGTTTGGACGCGCGTGGTCGCCGTCGCCGTGGCGGCCAGCAGGGGCTGGTTGCCCAGCGTCTCGACCACTTCGCGCAGGCTCAAATAGTCCGGCCGGAAATCGTGCCCCCACTCGCTGATACAATGCGCCTCATCCACGACGAACCGAGCGATCTTGACGCTCCGTAGTGCGTCCATGAACGCCCCCGACCGAAACCGCTCGGGGGCGACATACACCAGCCGCAGACGCCCCGCGCGCATCGCGCGCAGCAGGTCGTTCTGCTCATCCAATGACTGCAGCGAGGTCAGGCAGCCGCAGCCGATGCGGGCGAACTCGGGCCGGCGGTTTAGGGCGTCCACCTGATCGCGCATCAGGGCAATGAGTGGGGAAACGACAAGCGTAACGCCTTCCGAAAGCGCGGCAGGAAGCTGGAAGCAGAGCGACTTACCCGCTCCCGTCGGCATGACGACTAGCACGTCGCGGCCTTCCAGGGCCGTCTGGACCGCTTCTTCCTGCTGCGGGCGGAACTCGCTGTAACCGAAGAAGGTCTGCAAGGATTGGGACAGGTCGGATTGGGGCAGGTCAGATGCGGCATCGGTGATGGTCATGGATTCCTCTCCGCGGCGAAAGAGCACCGAACGGATGTGTCTATTATACCCGGCCGACCCAGTACATCACAATAAGCCCTGGCGCTGCCGGCGCACAGACGGAACGTGTTGGCTACTCGATGCCTTGCCACTCACGGAGAAGGTGACTCGCGTCGCGCGCCGCCGATAGTTTCCTGAGATTCATCGGGGCATCAATCTCTTCCCAAAGATGCTGGCGCTGAGTTTCAAATTCCTGCATTTTGGCTCGCTTCTTGCCTTGGCGCAGATTTTGGTCCAACTGCGACTCGATGGGTCAGCATCAGTTTTGAGCCAGGAATGACCGGCTCCTCGCGTGTCTGGTACTCCCACTCCTGCTGGAACTTGCTTCGCATCTTCTGGTTCTCTAGCCAGGCATCATCTACCTCAGTGAACTCGTGGACCGGCGGTATCGAGTAGCGAATGATGCCCGCTTCCTGCAACCGGCCCTGCATGGCTGCACTGACGAACTTCCGCCACTGGACGAACTTTCTGGATGCTTCTTGGACTGTCCCTGCTTCAACCTGTATCTTGATGGCGACGGAGAAGGCAAACTTAGCCATGATGTTCCTTCCTGATGCTGATAAGTTCAGGCGCGCGGGTGCGTTCGGTCGTAGACCTCGCGCAGACGGGCTACGTCTACGCGTGTGTAGCGCTGGGTGGTCTGGACGCTGGCGTGGCCCAGCATCTCCTGGATGGCGCGCAGATCGGCCCCGCCGGAGAGCAGGTGGGTGGCGAAGGAGTGGCGAAGGACGTGGGGGGAGATGGTGCGGGCGATGCCGGCCTGCTTGGCGTATGCCTTGACCAGAACGAGGAAGTGATGCCGGGTCATCGGGCCGCCCCGGCGGGTCACGAAGAGGAACGGCGTCGGCGGTTTGGTCGCAAGCAGGACGGGGCGAGCACTGGCGAGGTATGCCGTCAAGGTGTCGTGGACGCCGTCGCCGAGGGGCACTTGCCGTTGCTTGCCGCCCTTGCCGAAGGGGCGGAGGAGGCGGGCGCGCAGGTCCACGTCCTCGGACTTCAGGGCGACGAGTTCCGAGACGCGCAGACCGCAGCCGTACATGGTTTCCAGCATCGCTCGGTCGCGCAGGCCCGCCGGTGTTGCCTCAGGCGGGACTGTCAGCAGGCGCTCGATCTCAGGCAGGGAGAGAGTGGTCGGGAGGCGCTGCGCGAGTTTCCCCGCCTCAACCGCGAGGGTCGGATCGGTGGTAAGATGCCCGTCACGGCACAGGAACTGCATCCAGAGCCTCACCGAGATCGTCTTGCGCGCGATGCTGGCCGGGCGCAGTCCCTGCCGCCGCAGTCCAGCCAGAAAGCTGTAGACATGCCCCGGCGTGATTGCCTTGACCTCGGCAACATCCTGGGCGGCCAGCGAAGCGAGGAACTGCGTCAGGTCATAGCGGTAAGCGGTCAGCGTGTTGGCCGACAGGCCGCGCTCGGCGGACATGTTCGCCAGGAAGGCGTCCATGAGCCGCACTGCGTCCGCTTTTCCCTCCACTAAGCCACTTCCGTCGGCACGATGCGGTCATCATTTTCCTGCAAGCCGGCCTCCTGCGTCTCGACCGGACGCGCGGAGGAGGCGGGGCGAGCGCGGGTCTCGGCCCAGAAGCGCAGGATGTCTATCTTCTCCTTCATGGTCTCGGACAGCGGTATGGACTGTTTGGCGGCCTTCAGGATGTCATCGGTCAGGATGTCGCGGTCCTGGTTAAAGGCATCGTACATGGCCGCGATGATGGCCTGCTCGATCTCCGCCCCCGAATAGCCATTGGTCGCCTTCGCCAAGGCCTTGAGATCGAAGAGCGCGGGGTCGCGCCGCCGCTTTTTGAGGTGGATGGTGAAGATGTCCTCGCGCTCCGGCTCGTCCGGCAGGTCCACGAAGAAGATCTCATCAAAGCGGCCTTTTCGGAGCAGTTCGGGGGGAAGCGCGGACACGTCATTCGCGGTCGCCACGACGAAGCAGGGGGCGGTCTTGTCCTGAAGCCAGGCGAGGAAGGTGCCGAAGACCCGCGCGGTCGTCCCGCCGTCGCTGATTCCCGACGACTGTGTCCCCGAGAAGCCCTTTTCCAGCTCGTCTATCCAGACGATATTCGGGGCGGTGCTTTCGGCCACCCGGATGGCTTTTCGAATATTCTCCTCGCTCTGTCCGACGATGCCGCCGAAGATCTTGCCCACGTCCATGCGGAGGAGCGGCAGCTTCCAGAGCGACGCGATGGCCTTGCTCGAGAGTGATTTGCCGCAGCCCTGAACGCCCAAAATCAGGATGCCCTTAGGGGCGGGCAGGCCGTAGTCACGGGCCTTCTCGGTAAAGGCGACGGTGCGCTTGTCCATCCAATCTTTGAGCAGGTCCAGCCCGCCGACGTCCGCGAAGGCTTCGGAGGTTCGGTAATACTCCAGGATAGCCGATTTGCGGATGATCTGCTCTTTCTCGGACAGAATAACGTCGGTGTCGAACTTACGCCGCTCGACCAGGGACTTGGCGAAGACGTTCTCGGCCTCGGTCGCCGTCAGGCCCAGGGCGGCCTGCAAGACCTGCTCACGCTCCTCGGTCGTCATCTGCGTCTGCACCTGCGGGTTAGCCCGGACGGACTCGATGATGCTGTCCAACAGCCGCCCCAAATCTTCCAGCGATGGCAGGGCGTAGTCCACGACCGTGATCTCTTTTTCTAGCTCCGCCGGCAGTTTCAGCACGGGGGACAGCAGAATTAATGTCTTGTACGAGGTCTTGAGCGCATAGGTCAGATCGCGCAGGCGGCGGACGAGGGAGGTGTCATTGAGGAACGGATGGAAGTCTTTCAGCAGGAAGACGGCCTGGTCACGCGACTCCATCACGAAGTCTAAAGCGGCCAGTGGGTCGCGCGTGGCCTCATCGCGGTTGAGCGGGTTCAGCACCATTCCCTGCGTGACGGTCCACTGGTACATCTTCTTGTTGCGGGCCTTGGTGATAGCGCGCAGGGCCTCCTCAACGCGCTTCTCCTCCCAGGAGACGACGTAGATGATCGGGTAGCGCGCCCGGATCAAAGTTTCCAGTTCCGTGTCTACTTCGCTTTGTGGCATGACTGTCCTTTATATCTCAGAGTGGCCTGGCTAATCCTGCCGCCATGTCTTGTTTAGCGCGTTCGATGATCTCGTCGAAGCGACCGGCTTCCCAGTCTCGGGCGATCTGCTGATCCCACTGCTCCTGCCTTAGTTCTTCAAGTCGCTCCATGAGTTGATCAAGCTCTCCCGGCGTAAGTTTAGCGGCAGCCATTTCTATCTCTCGGATGCTCACGTCTGAACACTCCTGATTCGCCCCGGGTTGAAACCCGAGGCTCGGAAAAGCCCAGCGTACAAGGGACGCAAGAGGAAGGCAGAGACGCGGGTGAGAAGGACATTCTTGCTCAGGCTGTCCCCTGAACAGTGGGTACTTCCGAGCCTCGGGTTTCAACCTGTGGCTATTTATCCTTGCTATCTATCCTTGCTCCTCGTCACCCTGCCTCTGTCTCCGCGCTGCCTCGGCTCCTTGCCAAAGCTCCTTATAACGCTCTTGGACATAGGGGGCCAGTTGCTCGGCCAATGCCTCCGGCAACGCAAGCATCTTGATCACTTCCTGCACATCTGCAAGGTCTTTGAGGCGGGCTAGACCTGTCATGCCGGACGCCAGCTTTAGCTCGATGAGGGCGTTCAAGTTTAGGAGGCGGATGCCCTCTTGTTCCACCGCGACAAGACCCGGCTCAGGAAATGCCACCGGCTTTGGCTTGCCGTCGCCGGGGAACTCACCGGCGACAAGGAACTCGATGCGGACGCCATTTTCCGTGTCGCGTAGGTTCTTGCTGCTGGCAAAAGGCGGCCGGTAGCCGCTGCCTTCCAATGCCTCATGCAGCCTTTGCAGGCCCTCGCGCGTCACCAAAATATCCACATCTTCCGTGAAACGCCGGAAGCCGTGCAGGAACAGTGCCATGCCGCCGACCACAGCATAGTCTATACCCAGGACGTTGAGGCGGCCTGTGATGCGGCGCAGCGACTTCTGTACTTCGCTTTCGTTCTGAAAGAACATGCCACCCTCCCTGAGCGCCCAGTTCATGTCGCTGTCGAGTCTCTTCGTGTAGTCCAACGGCAAAGTGGTCATGGCTTTGCTCCCTTTGCCAAATCCCTTTTGTCCCAATAGCGGCTGATAGTGTCTTCATCTTCTGCTAGGATGCCATAACCGTCATAAATCGGGGAACAGTTTCGGACCAAGGGCCACTCACCAGAGGGTTCAGCCGAACCGATGGAGAGGTCACACCGTATGCTCAAATCCTCGGTGAAGTTGTGGACGCCAGCCGACATTTCCCCGCAGGCGGCCCAGTAGCCATACAGGAAATGCTGCTCCTGTTCGATCATGCCGATGACGCCTCGCAGCTCATCGTGAAAGACAAAGAAGCGGTTGACACGGATGTGAAACTGCCCAGCCCAATCAACAATCTCGTAGTCGAAAAGCACCGGGGCCGCACTCCCATCAGCACGATGCCAGCCCCAGCCATATCCAAGCTTCAAGTAAAGCAGACCGCCAACATAACTTTCCGGTGCGGCGATGTCAAGCACTGTCGGTGCCTCCTGCCAACATCTCAAAGACTGATTTCGGCCCGCACGACGCCCGCCCTTTGGTGCCGCGCAAGCAGTTTAACCGTGCCGCCTTGGGGCGCGTGGACGATCCAGTCGAAGTGGGCACGGTCGTCGGTGGGGTCGGCGACGGGGCTGAAACCACTCGCGGCTTTGAGGTTGCGGCCTTCCAATTGGCCTAGCTCTTCGCGGACGCGGCCCACATGGAGCGTCGCGCCGTCGGGCAAGGTAATCTCGGCCAGGACGGGGCGAACGCTCTTGCGCTCCAGGGCGCGCTTGGAGATATCGGTGGGCAGCCAGCCGGTGTTCTGGACGACCAGGCGGACACGGTAGACGCCGTCGCCCAGGGGTTTGGCTTCGGCGGAGAGGAGTTCCAGCTTGGGGGTGATGAGGGCCTGCCAGACCAGCCAGTCGGAGTGCGGGGCGATCTCAGCTTCCAGCAGGTGCGGGGGCGGGTTGCGGAAGCAGTAGGCATAGTCCCAGCCCCCGATCTCGACGGGTCCGAGGTCGGGATGGTCGAAGGGTGCCCAGGGAACAAACCCCTTGCCATCCAGCTTCTCATCGTTCCACTGAATGAGCTTCAGGTCATCTTCAATCGGGTGCTCGCGGAACCATTCGATGAACTTGTAGTCCGTGATGCCCGCCTGACGCTGCGGGGACCAGAGTTCGGTCGTCCAGGCGTAGACGCCCAAATGGTCGTACATCCAGTCATCGAAGACGCCCGTAATGACCTCTTTGGGGTGGTACTTGAAGTCGTGGAAGACGGAGACATTTGGGTAACCGGTCAGCTCCGTTCCCTTGTCGCCGATCTTCATGAACGTCCACAAGTCCTCGGGGATCATCTCCGAGTCGGCTTTGACGCCGTAGGGGCGCAGGATAACGCCGCTGAGGGTATGAAATGTCACCGCGCCGCAGATGTTGGGGTGCTTAACGATGAACTCGACGAGGGCGCGAATCTCCGGCTCGGAGGTCGGGAACTCGCCCGCGCCACCCTGGTCGCCTTCGGGCCGCCACTCGGAGGGGAAGTTGCGGTTTAGGTCCAGCCCTTCCTTGCTCTTTTGCAGGCGGACCTGGACGCCGTCGTAATTGGTCAAGCGGCCCTCGGGGAGCTGGCGGTAGTAGGCGCCACCGGTCTCGGTCGGGCCTCGGCGGATCAGCAGGCGAGGCTCGTCCGGGTGGGTCTTCCAGGCCCCGTTCGGATCGAGGAGGCGCATGGAAAGCAGCTTGCCGTTGCCGTCCACATCCTCGCGCTTGAGTCCCTCGATAGGCTCCTCGTCGAACGGGTAAGGCCGGGCGGAGGAGCGCAGCCAGCGCGGGGGCGTCTGCATCGCCAGCTCGGCCCCATCCGGGTTGACACGCGGGACGATGTAGAAGGCGCGGGTGTCCAGGGCGCGCGTCACATCGGCATCGGTTCCATCCCCACTCGTCAGCCGGTGCAGCAAATAGAGGGCGGCGCTCGACGGGGACAGCTCAGTCGCATGGATATTGGCATCCACCCAAAAGGCGGGCTTCTCGTCGGCGGGACCGGTCAAGAAGCGCGTCACGGTCGCGAGCCAGATGTCACGTCCCTCGTAAGACTTGCCGATGCTGTGGACATGGACCAGGTCCGGGCGCTCGGCGGCGAACGCATGCAGCAGATGCGTAATCTCTTCGTGATTGTAGTAGCGGTCAAAGGTCAGGTCCATCGGCATGGTGTTTCCTTGCTCCCAGCATTTATCGCCGCCCTCTTGGGGTACACTGAGGGTACGCGCTCTTGCGGGCAACGCTGCCGCTCTCCCTCATGTTACCCTGTGACTGCTTATGCTTATCCGTCTCGGCTACGACATCATCTTTCAGTTTCCCGTCCCGACTCCCATGCTGCTGATGCTCAACACGCACCCCTTGGAGGCACACCGGCTGCGGGGCGAGGACCGGCCCCGGTCAGAGCCGCAGGTTCCAACCACGGAGTTCATTGACGGTTTCGGCAACCGCTGTAGCCGTCTGGTCGCGCCCGCGGGACGTCTGCGGCTGTATTCGGAGGCCGTGGCCGAAGACAGCGGGCTGCACGAGGTCATCGCGACGGACGCGCCGCAGCACCCGATCGAGGACCTGCCGGACGAGTGCCTGACGTTCCTGCTGGGGAGCCGGTACTGCGAGGTGGCCGAGATGCTGCCCATCGCATGGGATATGTTCGGGAAGACGCCGACGGGCGGGGCGCGGGTGCAGGCGGTCTGCGACTGGGTATTCGCGAATGTGGAATTCGGCTACCAGTACGCGCGCCCGTCCAAGACCGCCCTGGACGTCTTCACCGAGCGGCGCGGCGTCTGCCGCGACTTCACGCACCTGGCGGTTACCTTCTGCCGCTGCCTGAACATCCCGACCCGCTACTGTAACGGCTACCTGGGGGACATCGGCGTCCCCCCCGACGTCAATCCCGGGGACTTCAATGCCTGGTTCGAGGTCTATTTGGGGGGCCGCTGGCACACCTTCGACGCCCGCCACAACGAGCCACGCATCGGACGGGTGCTGCTAACGCGCGGACGGGACGCGACCGATATCGCGATGACGACGGCCTTCGGCGCGAACACGCTGGAGCAGTTCATCATCGTGACTGAAGAAGTGCCGGAGGCTTAGGGGACGCTTGGGAGGCCACTAGAGAGGCCGCTACTTTCCCCACGGCGGGTCGGCGATGAGCTTGTCCAGAGCGGAATATGGGATGCCGACTTTGACATTCCCCTGGGTAGCCATACCGATGTAGACATTGACGGTCTTGGCGATGTTGTCGTGGACCAGAATAGTCGGTGTCTCATCAATCCCCTCGCCTTCGGCGAACCTAGCAGATGCCTTCAGCTTGTCAATTCCCTGTCCGGCATCAAACGCCTTTTGGAAAAAGGCCTTGTCCAGCCCGGCTTTAGCAGCATAACCACCGTAGAAGCCGGGTTCAAGGTCGTCTTGGTGCGAGTAGAGTATGTCATACATCGGCCAGAACTTCCCCTGGTCGGCGGCGATCTCCGAGGCTTGCCCGGAGGGCATAGCCCATTCATGGATGCTGGGGATCGGTCGGTGAACGAAGATCAGGTTGACCTGCTTGGGATGCTGTGCCAGCATCTTCTCCAGCAAAGGCCGTGCCGCCCCGCATTGGGGGCACTGAAAGTCGCCGAACTCGGCAAGGGTATAACGCGCCCCTGCATCGCCGCGCGGTGGGGCGGCGGCGTGGGCTATGATCTGCGGCCAGTCCGCTTCCAGCTTCTCCGCGCTGAGCTTGGGCATGGGGTTTGTCGGGGGTCCCCCAGGGCGTGAACTCGCGGGCGGCTTGCCCAGGACGTTGATCGCGACGATCAGGCTGGCCAGCAGGACCACCCAAACTCCCAGCAACACGATCTTCTTTGTTCCTACCTTACCCATGCCGTTCCACTCTCCCTTGAACTCTCCGCTGAGTTTTCCGATGCAATGCCCACCACTCCCAGGTCGCCGTCAAGAGCAGCAAAGTCATCACGATCGCCGATGAGCGGCACCACGGGCAGTACGCCCCGATCTTGAAGTGCGCGACCCATTGCAGATACCACGAGTATGCCGCCCCGCCCGCTGCGATCAGCCAGATCAAGCGGCCCAGGCGGCGGTCCCAGATGTTGCTCTCCGAGCCGAGCCGCACCATGGCGAGCGTCAGCAGCACCAGGTACCCGATCAGCCCGAGCAGGGCGACGGGGACGTGATGGAAGACGATCAGGTCTAGATGAGACCAGGCACTGGCCGCGACGATCTCACACCCGCCGTCCGCGCTGCACGGCACGTCCTGATGCATCCGCTCCTTCCACCAGAGCGTCCCAGCGATACCAGCCCCGACGAACGAGAGCGCCGCTTCAATCAGAGTACAGGTTTGACGGATGGAAGCGGCGCTCGGCATAGATTCAGATACGGAGTTCGTCGTCAATTCGTCAGCAGGGCGGCGGGCGTCCAAAACGCCTCATGCAGCAGGGCCATGCGCTGACCGCCGACCTCAGTGACCGCCGCTGTCCGGACGCCTGCACCCGACGAGAGGGAAACGCGGACGACGCGGGTCAGGTCCGCCTCGCGCGAGGTCGTCCCCGGCGCGCTGTCCATACCGACCAGCCAGCACCCCACTCCCTCCGCATCCATCGAGGCCGGCTTGCGGGTGCTGGGCTGCATGGCGGCCTGCAAGGCATAAGACCGGAGCAGGGCGGGCCACATCTGATTGAAGAGTGTCGGGTTCTTGTAAAGGTCGGTGCAGACGATCTGGCCGTTGATGGTTGCGACCACGCCGATGACCCGCCCCGGCGCGTTAGCCTGGATCGGAACCGTCAGGGCGTCGGTGTAGGGCAGGACGGCCGACTGGGCAGTGCGGTTCTGGATCAAAGCCGCGTAGGTCCCCGTCGCCGTCGTCGCCCCAAAGCGATGTGTGGCCACGCCGACTGCGTTCCAGACCGGCTGCTGCTCACCGACGACTTGCATGGCGTAGCGGACCGAGGGGATCGCGATGGCGACATTCTTGCGGAAGTCCGCCGACGGCCCGCTCGACCGATGGCGCTCGACGCAGTAGGCGGCGACGCCCACCTGTGCGCTGCGGGCTGGGACGATGGTGTCCGAGGCTGCGCCCCGGTCCTGCCCGCCGCCCGGAACGACCTGCCCATCCGGCACATAGGTCGGCTGGGTGGCGGTGTTCGTCACCAGGATAAGGTTCGCGTCTCGATGCTCCCGGCCCTGCTCGGCATTGGTCACGGAGTCATCAGGCACCGTCAGGCCCTCCGCCTCGACGGGTGCAGACCCTTCCCCGTTAACGCAGGCGGCGTCCGACTCGCGCGCCGTCACGCTGCCCCTGTCCATGCCCTCCGCCAGCGTTACATACTCCGCCGGGGCGGGCCGCGCGGGCGCGGGCGCATCACCGTAGACGGGATAGACGGTCAGGTTGGCATAGGAGACGCCGGGGGCGATGTGCAGATGCCCAAACCCGTTCTGCAAGACCATCCCATCCTGTGCCGCCGACTGGGAATCGGGCGCTGCACGATGATGGCTGACCATCTGCGCCGCCGCCACGACGACCGCGAGACCGATGACGCCCGCCAGGCCGGCGCGCGCAACCTTCGATGAGACCTGAGACATGATCGTTTCTCCTATAAGACCTATAAGGCACGATGAGCCGAACACGAGGCCGAGAGGGCGCGCGCCGGATGAGGGCGCAGCGTGTAACACGAGTGATACGGGAGTATTATGACCGGGCGAACGCGAAAACGCAAGGGGTGGTTTGACAGCATTCCCCGGGCAGCGTATAATGACTCCCGTGACAGACCTTTCTCACCCGACAGAGGCACCGAAGCACGCGGGGAACACCCCGTACCGCCTGCTGGATGCCTGGCGCGGCGTCGCCGCGCTCTGGGTCGTCATGCTGCATGTCCGCCTGGAGAGCACCCCCACTCTCCTATATCAATTCAGCGCAGGCGGTCATCTGGGCGTCCCGATGTTCTTCGTCATCTCCGGCTACTGCATCGCGAACGCCGCCGTGCGCTCGCTGAACGCACCCCAACCCGTGCGGCATTTCGCGACCGCCCGTATCCGCCGCATCTACCCGCCCTACCTACTTGCCTCGCTCATCGCGGTTGCCCTCTCCCTCGTACTGACATTTCTGATCCGGCATCACATCGTTCAGAGCAGCCAGATCGCCGATCTGGACCTGCTGCACCAAGGCTGGCGCTTCTACGTTGGAGCGCTGACGCTCACCCAACTCCTGCTCCACACGTCTTTCGTCATTCGGGTCTTGTGGAGTTTGTGCTACGAGGCGGCCTTTTACGCCGTCATTGCCCTGCTTCTATTCTTGGCAGTGCGGGCGAAGCAGACGCCTCGCCTGTTGGACGCCCTGGGAATCCTGACAGTCGGGACTTTGATCTGGCTGAATTTGGCCGGAGGAGTCAGCCCCTTCCCCTGGAGCCTCTGGCCGCAGTTCGGGCTGGGCGTACTCGTGTACCAGATCCTCGCACAGCCGGGACGCCGCGCCCCCCAAGCGATATTCCTGATTTGCGCCGTTCTCGTTCTCTGGAACGCACTGCGGCACGACGCAGTCGGCTCCACCGACGGTCTTTCCGGCGGGTTTCAGGGCATTTTCACACTCGCATTCGCGGTCGCCCTATTGCTGCTTTTCCGCTGGGATGACTGGCTAGTGGGGCGATGGCCGGTGCGGCTGTTTTCCAAAGTCGGGATATTTTCCTACAGCCTGTACCTGATCCACCTGCTGGCGCTAGGGATCGTGACCCAGGGCCTCACCAGGCTTCACGCCTTCGGGTCTCATCCCTTGCTGCTGTACGGGGTGAAGCTGGCAGTCTGCGTCGCCGTGGGCTGGGTCTTTTTCCAGTTCTGCGAGCGGCCCTTCCTGGACACGCGGCAGCGGCAGGCGCGGCGGGAGACAATGCGAGAAACAATGGGGAAATCAGACCTGGCCTAAAGGCCGGGAATGCTGCGGGGTGTCGCGGAGCGCCCCGAACAGCGCTAGCAGGAGCAGCAGAGGCATCTGCACGATCGAGGAAGCCTGCTCGTACAGATGGTGGAAGCGATCGAACGTCGCCAAGTCGCCGTGCGCTTGGGCGGCGTCCATCGCTGGCGTGAGGGAAAAACCAAGGTACAGAGCCGTACAAAGCAGCAGGCCGCTGACGATCATTCCAGCCAGCGCCCAGCGGCGGGGGGCATCGCGTAGGAGCAGGGCATTCGCCAGGAGCAGCAAGACGCCGCAGGCATAGCAAAGGACGGTAAACAGATGGAGGCTGCCGCCGACGACCCCGCCGGCGACGGCGTTCTGCAAGGGGAGGTTACCTGCGAAGGCCGGGGCGGTGCGGGTGACATGGAAGGCAGTGGGCGCGACCAAAGCGCCGATGGCGACCAGCCCACCGAGCCATAAGGACAGGGCGACGGCGTGCAGGGTGCGGGCGAGGATAGGAATAAAGAGGTACATGGAAGGCATCAAGCGGGTCTTCAGAGTGACGGGCGGCGGCTGCCGCCTTCCAGCCACTCGACGGCCTCAGCCAGCGGGACACGATGCTGCCAGCCATCGTACAGGCTCTTGAGCTGGATGGTGCCTGCCGCAATCTCATCGTCGCCCAGGATCAAAGCGTAGCGGGCCTGGGCGCGGTCGGCGGCCTTCATCTGCGCCTTCATGCTGCGGCCGCCGTACTCCGTCTGGGCAGAGATGCCCGCCGCCCGCAGATCGGCCAGCAGCTTCATTCCGACGGGCCGGGCGACATCGCCCTGAATGACGATGAAGGCGGTCGGAACGGGGGCGGACGGCATCTCGACGGCCAGCGACTGCAAGGCGATCAAAGCGCGCTCGACCCCCAGCCCGAAGCCGATGCCGGGTGTCGGCGGCCCGCCAATCTGCTCGACCAGCGTGTTGTAGCGTCCCCCACCCCCCAAGGCATTCTGCGCGCCAAGGTCGGGCGACTGGATTTCGAAGGCGGTCTTGGTATAGTAGTCGAAGCCGCGCACCAGGAACGGGTCCGGCTCATAGGCGACTCCGGCATCGTTGAGGTAGCCGATTAGGGCCTCGTGGTGCGCCCGCTCATCGTCGGCGAGGTAGGCGTCGAGGGTGGGCGCAGTGGAAAGAATCTCCAGCTCGCGCACGTTCTTGGTGTCCAGGAGCCGCAGGGGGTTTGCGTGAAAGCGGGCCTGCCCTTCCCCGCTGAACTCGGGAAGGTACGGCTCGACGTAGGCCTTCAAAGCGACCAGGTAGGCCGCCCGAGACTCGATCGAGCCGACGGAGTTAAGCTTGAGCGTCAGGTTGCGGACACCAACGCTGCGGAAGAAGGCCAGGGCCAGCCCAATGACTTCGGCATCCAGGGCAGGGTCATCCGCGCCCAGCGCCTCGACGCCAAGCTGCTCGTGCTGCCGGTAGCGGCCTTCCTGGGAGCGCTCGTAGCGGAAGTGGGAGGCGCAGTAGTAAAGTTTGGTGACGCCGCCGCGCGCATACAATGAGTTCTCGACATAGGCCCGCAGGACGGCAGCCGTGCTTTCAGGGCGCAGGGTGAGCGAATCGCCGCCCTTTGTCTCGAACGTGTACATCTCCTTGGAGACGATGTCCGTGCCTTCACCGACAGACCGCTTGAACAAGTCGGTGGTCTCAAAAGCGGGGGTTCGGATTTCGCTGTAGCCGTAGAGGTGGCACAAGGAACGGAACTGTTCTTCCAGGTAAAGGCAGCGCGTGCTGTCATTCACCCATTTAGGGGCGTCCGGGACGAAGTCGTGTGTCCCCTTTGGTCGCTGATACTTCAGGGGCATAACTCAGGCCGCCTCGCTCTCGTCCTCGGCAAACCGGCCCATACGGCGGAACTTCTCATAGCGCTGCGCGACCAGGGCTGGAACGGGGATATCCAGCAGCGGGGAAAGGTGACTCAGCAGGGCTGCCTTGACATTGGCCGTGGCTTCGGCGTAGTCCCGGTGCGCGCCGCCCAGCGGCTCGTCAATGATGCTGTCTATGACGCCAAGCTCCAGGGCGCGCTGGGCGGTCAGGTTCAGCACTTTGGCCGCCTCATCTTTGCGCTCCGGGTCGCGCCACAAAATGGCCGCGAAGCCCTCAGGCGGGATGACCGAGTAGACGGCATGTTCGAGCATTAGGACGCGGTCGGCGACCGCGACTCCCAGGGCGCCGCCGCTGCCACCCTCGCCGATGACGATCGAGACGATGGGAACGGGCAGGGTCACCATCTCGAACATAGAGCGCGCAATGGATTCCGAGATGCCGCGCTCATCGGCGGCGATGTCGGCGGCGGCGGCAGCGGTGTCCACCAGGGTCACGACCGGCAGGCCGAACTTGGCGGCAAGGGCCATGATGCGGCCCGCTTTGCGGAACCCCTCGGGCCGGGCGGACCCGAAGTTCCGGTACTGGCGCTGCTTCAGGTCGCGCCCCTTTTGATGGCCGACGACGGCGACCGGCAGTCCGTCCAGCTTCGCCAAGCCGGCGACGATCGCGCCGTCGTCGCCGAACAGGCGATCACCGTGCAGCTCCGTCCAGTCCTCAAAGATCGCGCCGATGTAGTCCAGCGTGTAGGGACGCTTGACATGGCGGGCGAGCAGGACTTTGTCCCAGGGCGACAGATCGGAGAAGAAGGAGGCCAAGACGGCGGATTTGTGGTCTTCGAGGTCGGCGATCTGGAGGGCGAGATCCGGCGTGTTTTGCGGGTTGGCCCGGTCGGCGACGACTTGACGGAGTTTGGATAGGTTCTCGTCCAGCTCGGCGATGGATTTCTCGAAGTCCAGGACGTTCAGGCTAGGCATGGGTGTCCTCCACGCCCGACAGCACCAGCGGCCCGTGAACCGCGGCGCCTGCCGCCCCATTGGTCCCATTGCGGGTCAAGGCTTGGGCGTGGGCCGGAACGGCGGAGGGGCGGCCCGCCAGCAGGGTCAGCAATGTGGCGAGTGTCTGGGGCAGATCCCGGCGGGGCACGACGGCATCAATATGACCATGCGCGAGCTGCCATTCCGCCGTTTGATAGTCTTCGGGGGGTTTCTGCACGGTCGCCTGTGCGACGACACGCGCGCCAGCGAAGCCGATGGTCGCGCCGGGTTCTGCTAGGTGGACGTCGCCCAATGAGGCATAGGAGGCCAGGACGCCGGCCATGGTAGAGTCGGTCAGAACGACGAGGTAGGGCAGCCTAGCTTCGGCCAGCCGGGCGGCGGCAGCCGCGGTCTTCGCCATTTGCATCAGCGATAGCAGGCCCTCCTGCATCCGCGCGCCGCCGCCTGTGGCAGTGAAGATCACCACGGGGAGGCGGCGCGACACGCCTTCTTCCATCGCCCGCGCGACCTTCTCGCCATGCACCGACCCCATGGAGCCGGCCATGAAATGGAAGTCGGCAACGCCCAGAACAATCGGATTGCCGACGATCTTCGCCAGTCCGACCCGGAAACTGTCGTTACCACCGGTCGCCCCGACCGCCTTGGTGAGCTTCGCCTCATAGTCCTCGAAGGGCAGGGGGTTGGTCGAGCGCAGGTCGGCGAACATCTCATGCCAGGTGCCTTCGTCCACCGTATAGGCGATACGCTCCAGGGCCGTCAGCTTGTGATGGAACCCACAGACCGGGCAGACCTTCAGGTTCTTCTCGAAATCCTTGGTGAACAGGATCTCGCCGCAACGGGCGCACTTAGTGGCGACTCCGTCGGGAACCAGCGCAGCCGACTCGGCTGCGGGGGCGGGGGCAAATTTGGATTTACGGCGAAACCATCCGTCCGGGGGCATAAAACATCCTCGCGCATCGTGTCTTCTCGCCTTGCGGGAATTTTGGGAGAAGCCTTGCGATCTCCCATTATACCCTTACAGACAGCGAAACGCGCGGATTGTTTCACTATGCCCCTATTCTCGCTCGCGCGATCCACGTCGTTCCAGCGGCGGGCTTGTCGAACCGATGGTGCCGCGTCGAGTGGGACATCCGCACCGTTTCCGGCGGGAGTGTGTCCAAGCCCGTGTCCGTCAAGACCGTCCCGTTTTCACTCCTTACCACCGCCTGGGGCGCGGGCTGCCCACTCAAAGTGGACGTGAAGGCGGCCGTCGAACCGGCGGAGACGGCGAGAAAGTAGGCGACAAAGCGGCGTGTTGACATAACTTGACCTCCTGGGACAAATACGGCTAGAACAAATACGGATGCGATTTTGCTTAAGCCTGATTGTCGGGGGCGGACAGAGCCGGGAAGAGACGGTAAAATCACTGGGTTCGATCGAGTCCAAAACGGCGTGGTCCCGGCGATCACGGCGAGACCGATGCCAGCGCGCGCCGGGTGCGCGGCGCAGAAGCGGGAACCGGCGGGAGGGAGGATGGGGCGTAGCCCAGCGAGGAGTGACGGATGACGAGGCGGGCGGGGAAGACTTCGGAGACGAAGGTGGCCGAGGGGTCAGCCATCCGGCGCAGAATCAGCGAGCCGGCCGTCTTGCCGATGCCATCGAAGTCCTGCGCCATCGTGGTCAGGCCAAGGTCGTCCAGGCCCGGCGGGACGACATCGTCGAAACCGACCAGGGCGATGTCTTCCGGCACGCGCAGGCCCAGACATCGCAGTTCGGCCACGAGCGGAGGCGCCCAGAAGTCGGCCAGCAGGAACACGGCAGTGGGGGCGTCCTGGCCCATGAAGAGCAGGCGCATCTGGCTCGGGTCCAGCCGCCGGCCGCCGTCGCGCAGCAGGATCAGGTCGCGCGGACTAAATTCCAGCCCGGCATCGTGCAGTGCCTGCTGGTAGCCGCGCAGCCGATCAGCGGCGGCCTCGGTCGTCTCCATGCCGGTCAGGTGCGCGATCCGGGTGTGTCCCTGCGCGATCAAGTGCTGCGTCGCCTCGTAGGCACCCTGCAGGTTGTCGGTCCCCACAAAATCCAGTGTGAGGCCGGGGACACGGCGGTCTATGGCGACGACGGGCATCTCGGCTTGTAGGGTCCGGATCAAGTCAACATTGGCGTGTCCGCCTTCGTGCCACAGAACGACGCCCGCGAATCCGTTCTCGCGGGCGTAGCGCAGCCCCTCCGCCTCTTTCTCCGCCGCCTTTTGGTAGGTGTCGGCGTAGGTGTCGAGAACAAGCGGATGATAACCCTGCGTGCCCAGAGTCTCGTTGATGCCGTAGAAGGTGTCTGTGAACAAGGTGCCGCCGAATCGGCGCCCCAAAAGGACGCCGACGAGGTGCGGCTCGACGGCGGGACCGTAGCGGCGCGGGGCGCCCGGTTTGCGGACAGGGGGCTGGGCACGATGCCGCGCCGTGTAGCCGAGATGGGCTGCTGCCGCCAGCACGTTCAGGCGCGTCCCTTCGGAAATGAAGATGCCGTTCTGGCGATCGTTCAGCACAGTGGAAACGACGGACTGCGAAACCTTGGCCCGCTCGGCCACGTCTTTGAGAGTGACCAGCTTGAGTGACGGCATGGCGGGTGGGACTTTCTGGATTGAGACTTTCATGCGGCATCGCAGACGACTGTCGGACGGCACAGCCGGACTCAGGACTCGACTTTATATAAAGATTGCCTTAGTTTACCTAGCCGCTCCTTTGTTTGTCAAGTGCCGGTGGATCCGGGTCGGGACAATCGCACATGCGGGGCAGGCACGGGACAGAAAGGGCAGCCACGGAGGGTTATCCCAACCGGTCCTCCGTGCCTGCCCCGCCTTCCCTATATCTCCCCTGTGTATGTGATCGGCCTGGGATCTGGGTGCTGAATGCCCGCGTATCGGGGAATTCACTCGATAATTTATACGAAAAGCTTGTGTTTTCAGGCGAATTCTGTTAAAGTGTGGTATTACGGCATCGTGGCCGTGGGCGCTCCAGGCAGGAGCCGGGTGGGTCGCCGCGCATGGAGGCGGCCCAGCATTTGGCTGACGGTGACGAACTGGTAGCCTTGTGCGCGCAGGCCGTCAATGATGGCGGGCAAAGCCGAGATCGTCGCGGGCGTGTCCTGATGCAGCAGGATGATCGCTCCAGGCGCGGTACGGTCCAAGACGCGCTCCCGAATGAAATCTGCTGTCGTGTCCTTGTCGTAGTCTTTGGCCCCAACAGTCCAGGAAACCGTGACATAGCCCAAGGCTTTGGCGACGCCAAGCACCTTGTCATTATACTGGACGCCGGGCGGACGCATCAGGGTCGTGTGCTGCCCGGTCGCCCGCACGATGTCCGCGTCGCACAGGCGCAATTCGTTCGCGATCTCGTGAGGCTTCAGGGCAGGCAGGCTCTGATGGTTATAAGTGTGGTTCGCCAGCTCGAAGCCGTCGCCGGCCAGCAGTTTGGCAACGTCGGGGTACTCCTTGACGCGCAGGCCGACCAGGAAAAACGTCGCCGAAACTTTTTTTTGTTTCAGGATAGCGGCCACGGCGGGGCCATAGCGTGGGTCCGGCCCATCGTCGAATGTCAAGGCGACCTCACGAACGGACGGGTCGCCTTCCTGGAGCAAGGCTTGGCCGGGGTCATAGTGGTCTATGCCCTTCCAGTGGCGCACCCACTCGACCGGGCTGAAGACTTTCCGCAGGGGCACCTTACGATGGGGGTTCAGCACCCAGAAGGCCAGCCCGACTCCGAAGATAACGAAGGCTCCCACAAATGGAAGCGATTTACGAACGCGAGGCGACATAGGGGCATTATACCAGGAAAGAAGAAGCCGCGATTTCGGGGCGTATTTCAGCCATTTTTTGTGTATTTTTCATGTCCCGCAAACAGTGCTTGACGAACCACCCGGAATTGACTATAATGTAGTGGGAAAAGTATAAGGTTCACGCCCACGGCAGACCATAACGAAGTTTGCCAGAGGTTTTGACCGGAAGGTTCGTCAAGGGGTTCAGGCCATGTCTGCCGGGCAACAGGACGCGGCGGAGGGCCGGCCGCTGGGAGCGCCTGAGTGGGCGGAAGCGCCGAATGAGCCGGTCTATGTCATCAGCATCGCCGCGAAGCTCGCCGGCCTGCCTTCCTGGACCCTGCGCGTGCTGGATAAGGAAGGCATCGTACGGCCCCAGCGGACCGCCAAGGACCGCCGGCTTTATTCGGACCGGGACATCGCGCTGCTGGCGCGCATCCGCTACCTGACGGAAGAGCGCGGCGTCAACATGAACGGCGTCAGGCTGATCCTGGAGATGGAGGGCTATGGCCCGGCAAAGGAGCCGGAGACCAGGGTCCACGAAGATCAGGCAGGCGCTCCGGAGTGAGCGATTTTCGACCAGGCTCCAGGTTTTAACCAGGAATTACATAAAGGACTATTCACTTTTGATTTATCCATCCGCAGACACCATCGAAGACAAGGTCAAAAGCCGGTACTCGCTTGTCGTCTTGTCCGCCAAGCGCGCCAAACAGATCAAGGAAGGGGCACCAGTCCTGATCGAGACTACGTCCACCAACCCGCTCACTATCGCGCTCGAAGAGATCGCGGCGGGGAAAGTGACCGCGACCGAGGTGGACGCAGACATCGTGCCTCAGGCCGCTTCCGGTACTACATCCAGCGCGGGCGCAGCGCGGGCGGCGGCGCTGCCTGAGCATCGCGCAGAGGCGTTGACGGTAGAAATGTCGATGACGGAAAAACCAACCATGGAAGAGCCTGGCGACAACGACGCCGAAGGCGCATAGGAAAACGATATGGCAAAATCAGTGGGGATTGACCTGGGGACGACAAACTCCGTCGTAGCCGCCATTGACGAGGCCGGGGTACCGGTCGTCATCACGCTGGCCGAGGGAAGCCGCTTGTGCCCCTCGGTCGTCGGCTTCTCCAAGACGGGGGAACGCCTGGTCGGTCAGCTTGCCAAGCGGCAGGCTATCACCAACCCCGACCGGACGATCTCGTCCATCAAGCGCCAGATGGGGACCCGCTACAAGGTCTCCATTGACGGGAAGGAGTTCTCGCCGGAAGAGATTTCGGCGATGATCCTGACCAAGCTGCGTGCGGACGCCGAGGGCTTCCTAGGGGAACCCGTCACCGAGGCCGTCATCACTGTCCCCGCCTACTTCTCCAATGCCCAGCGCGAGGCCACCAAGCAGGCCGGGAAGATCGCCGGCCTGGAAGTGGTCAGGATCGTCAACGAGCCGACGGCGGCGGCCCTGGCTTATGGGCAGGACAAGACCGGCGAGCAGACGGTGCTGGTCTGGGACCTCGGCGGCGGCACTTTCGATGTCTCCATCCTGGAACTCGATAACGGCGTCTTCGAGGTGCGGGCGACCTCGGGCGACACCCATCTGGGCGGCGACGACTGGGACATCCGCATCATTGACTGGATGACGGCCGAATTCAAGAAAGAAACCGGCATTGATCTGACCAAAGACCGGATGGCGATGCAGCGTTTGAAGGAGGCCGCCGAGAAGGCCAAGATCGAGCTGTCCATGCTGATGACAGCCAGTATCAACCTGCCTTTTATTTCCTCTACTCCCGAAGGCCCGGCCCACCTGGAGCTGACCCTGACGCGCGCCCAGCTCGAAGAAATGACCCAGGATCTGATCGAGCGCATGATCGGCCCTACCACGCAGGCCATGAGTGATGCCAAGATGGAGCCGAAGGACATCCAGAAGGTTCTGCTCGTCGGCGGCATGACTCGCATGCCGGTCGTCCAGGAGCGCGTCCGGACCATGTTCGGCCAGGAGCCGCACAAAGGGGTCAACCCGGACGAGATCGTCGCCCAGGGCGCCGCGATCCAGGCCGGCATCCTCGGCGGACAGGTCACCAGCGTCGTCTTGCTCGACGTCACGCCCCTCTCAATGGGCATCGAGACGCAGGGCGGCGTGTTCACCAAGCTGATTGAGCGCAATACGACGATCCCAACATCCGCCTCACAGGTCTATACGACGGCCGTGGACAACCAATCCGCCGTGGACATCCATGTTCTGCAAGGCGAGCGCGATTTCGCCGTGGACAACAAGACTTTGGGCAAGTTCCAGCTTAACGGCATCGCGCCGGCCCCGCGCGGTCTTCCCCGCATCGAGGTGACATTCGACATTGACCAGAACGGCATCGTCGACGTTTCGGCCAGAGACATGGCGACCGGCAACATGCAGAAGGTCGTCATTACCGCCTCCAGCGGCCTGGGCCAGTCCGAGGTCGAGCGCATGGTCCATGAAGCCGATCAGTACCGCAAGGCGGACGAAAAGCGGCGCGACGAGCAGGAGATCAGGAACCGGGCCGACCAGCAGATCTACTCGGCCATGAGGATCGCCGCCGATGCGCGCGGCCTGGTCGCGCAGAGCCTGATCGAGAGTGTTAATCAGGCGGCGGCGCGGCTGACAGCGGCTATCAACGCTTACGACACGGCCGGGGCGCGGCACGGCATGGAAGAGCTGAACGCGGCCATCCAGCCATTGAGCAGCGCCTATTACGAGGCGAAGACGCGCCAGAACGGCAACGGCAACAGCGCCCCCGCTCCTCAGGCGGCGGACTTGGGCAAGGTCACGGCACTCGAAGATCCAGGGCCGGAAACCGCCGTCGGGACGAGCGGCTTCGACCCGGATGCCGAAAGCCGGATCAATATGGACGAACTGCTCAAAGAAGGGGAAGCGTCCGGCGCGGGCGACTTCCGCGACGTGTAGTTCTCCTGAATCGGCAAGCTCATCGAAGAGTTCTGCGGGGTCGAATGCCCTTCTGGAAACCAGCACCCGTTATTTGGTGTTGTTCCCAGAGCGGGGGCATTCGGCCCCCACTGTTTGTCACTCTAACAAAGCTTTTTCAGACCGCTCACTTAACATCATTCTATGGCTAACAAACGCGACTATTACGAGGTGCTGGGAGTCACGCGGGCCGCCTCCGTCTCCGAGGTCCGCTCGGCCTACCGGAAATTGGCGGCGAAGTACCACCCGGACGTCAACCCCGGAGACAAGGGCGCTGAGGAGAAGTTCAAAGAGCTGAACGAGGCGCATGAAGTCCTCTCGTCCACCGAGAAGCGGCCATTATACGACCAGTACGGGCATGACGGGCCGGCATCGGGCCTGGGCGGCATGGGCGAGGGCGGCTTCGGCGACATCTTCGACATGTTCTTCGGCGCGGGCAGCGGGGGCGGACGGGCCTCCGGCGAGCGTGCCCGACAGCAGGCAGCGCAGGGGAACGACCTGCGCTATGACCTGGAGGTCACGATGGAGGAAGCCGCGTCCGGCGTTCCCAAATCCTTGCGCTTGTCGCGGATGGATGCCTGTGAGACCTGCCACGGCAACGGTTCCAAGGCAGGAAGCTCGCCCCAGACCTGTTCCGCCTGCTCCGGCGCGGGCCAGGTGCGCCATATCCAGAACACCATCCTCGGATCGTTCGCGACGGTCGCCGCCTGCGCCCGCTGCGGCGGGGCAGGCCGCGTCATCATCGACCCCTGCCCCACTTGCCGGGGGCAGGGCCGGGTACGTCAAACCGCAGAGCATACTGTGGACATCCCCGCCGGAGTGGACTCGGGGATGCGGCTGGTAGATCCCAACCAGGGCGATGTCGGCCCGCGCGGCGGGGGACGCGGCGACCTGTATGTCATCATCTATGTCCAGCCGCATCCACACTTCACGCGGCGCGGGATGGACGTTGTGCATGAGGCGGCCGTTACCTTCGCCCAAGCGACATTGGGCGACACATTCGAGGTGCCGATCCTGGGCGGGACCGAAAAACTGACTATTCCCGAAGGGACGCAGCCGGGGACGACCTTCCGCCTGCGCGGCAAGGGCTTTCCCGATGTGAACTCGCGCAGCCCGGAGCGCGGCAGCCAGATCGTCAGCATCAAACTGAAGGTGCCCCAAAAGCTCACTGAGGAGCAGCGCCGCCTGGTCAAAGAGCTGGCGGCGGCTTCCGGCGAAACGATCCATGCCGAGGACCGTGGACTGCTGGGCAAGGTCAAGGGCGCGTTTTCGCACAAGTAGGTTAAAATGCGCTGGACGGAGATTATCATTGACGCGGGGCCGGAAGCGACCGACGCGGTGGGCGCGGCCTTGTACGCGGTGGGGTGCGGCGGCTTTGAGGTGCGCGAGGCCGCGGTGCCTCCCGCCATAGCTGGCTATTTACCCGTGGATGACCGGCTTGAAGACCGGTTAGGGCTACTCAAAGACGCCTTAGCCGCGCTGCCGGGCCATGGCGTCATCGGCGCGGGCACGGACCTGACCCTGCGTTATGTCGAGGAGGCCGATTGGGCGAACGCTTGGAAGGAGTTCTACAAGCCCTTCCGTGTGGGCCGCCGCCTAGTCGTGACGCCGCCCTGGGAACACCCCGAGCTGGCCCCTGACGACATCCCCCTGGTCATAGACCCCGGCATGGCCTTCGGGACCGGCAGCCACCCCACTACGCAGCTTTGCCTCGTTGCCCTGGAAGACTATGTCAGACCCGGTGCCCGCGTCGCAGACATCGGGACCGGCTCCGGCATCCTCGCCATCGCCGCCGCCAAGATGGGCGCGTCACACGTCGCAGCCAACGATAACGATCCGCTGGCTGTCCGGATCGCCCGTGAGAATGCTGCCGCTAACGGTGTCCCCGTTGAGATCACGGATGCGCTGCCGACGGGGCAGTACGACGCTGTCGTCGCCAACATCCTGGCCGACGTCATCATCGGTATGGCAGAAGAGCTTCAGGTCCTGCTCGCGCCCGGCGGCGTCCTCCTCGCCTCCGGCATCATTGACACCCGCGAGGCCGACGTGCGGCTGGCACTGGAAGGCATCGGATTGAACCACCTGGAAACGCGGCGGCAGACGGAATGGGTCGCACTCGTCTTCCGGCAGGAGGCCGGGCACTAAAGTACCCGTCTGGGAAGCCTGCGGCTGACCGCCCAAGGGACGGAATAGCAGGCCGGCAAAGAGCCGACTTGGCGAGTGTTCCACAATCCGCGCTCTCTCCCTCGCCCCCTGGACAGTCGGCGCAGCCTCTCAGACGGGTACTTTAGTGCCCGGACTTATTCAACCCACCATATCAGTGATTAAACCCTTATGACCCACTTTTTCATTCGCCCCGACCAATTCGCCAGCGGCCTCGTCAACTTAGAGGCCGATGATGCCCACCATCTGCGCGTCGTCCTTCATGCCCAGCCAGGGCAGAAGATCGCCGTGCTGGACAACTCGGGCCGCGAGTGGCCGGCGACACTGCTGGAAATGGGTAAGACGAAAGCAGTAGCGCGGCTGGGCGAGCCGTTCTCGCCCCCCACCGAGCCGTCGGTCAAGATCACCGTCGCCCAGGCATTGCCCAAAGTCACCGACAAAATGGAGCAGGTGCTGCAGCGCGGGACCGAAATCGGCGCGAGTGGCTTCTGGGCCTTCGCGAGTGAGCGCAGCCTGACCCACCTGGAAGGCGAGCGGCACACGAAGCGGGAAGGGCGCTGGCAGGCGATCATCAAGACGGCGGCGGAGCAGGCGCACCGCGCCATCCTTCCTACCCTGCGCGTAGAGGGCGGGTTTGCCGATGTGGTAGCGGCGGCGGGCGACTTCGACCTCGTCCTACTCGCCTATGAAGGGGAGCGGGAGACAACGCTGAAGGCCGCGCTCTCAGCCGCCCCCACCCCGCCGGTCCATTTGCTGGTCATCATCGGCCCCGAGTCGGGGCTGACGGACGGCGAGGTCAAGGTGGCGCGTCGGGCCGGCATCAAGCCGGTCTCGCTCGGGCCGCGCATCCTGCGAACTGAGACGGCGGCAATGGTCATGGTCTCGCAGCTTCTCTTTGCCTTGGAGCACTAATCCTGTTCGTTGACATTCACAACCACATCCTGCCCGGCGTGGACGACGGCGCGCGCAGCCTGGCCGAGGCCCTGGAGATGGCACGGCAGGCCGTCGCGGTTGGCACGGACACGATGGTCGCCACACCCCACCGTGGCTGGTTTCTGGGTCGCCCCGCCCGGCCCGGGACCGTGCGTGAACATGTGGCGAGCTTGCAAGAGTCGCTGAACCGCGCCGGCATCCCCCTGAAGATCGTGCCCGGCGTCGAGATTAAAATGGCCCCGCGCGTCGCCGATGACCTGGTAAACGGCGAGGCCGGAACCCTGGGCGATGCAGGACGCTGGGCGCTGATCGAGCCGCCCTTCGACCGCATCCCGGCGGGCGGTCTCGAAAGCCTGCGGAAAGTGGTCGAGGCAGGCTTCCACGTCGTCCTCGCCCACCCGGAGCGCTGCGCCGAGGTTCAATCAAGCCTCACCTTTCTCGAAGCCTGCGCCGACTTGGGCCTGACCTTTCAGATTACCAGCGGCAGCCTATTGGGCCGCTTTGGGCCGCGCGCATTGGAGACGGCCCGCGCCATCCTCGCCCGCGATGCCGACTGGCCCCTCGTGATCGCTTCGGACACCCACGACCTCCATGACCGCTCCTGTGCCCTGCTCGGCGAGGCCCGCGACATCGCCGCCGCCCTGGTCGGGGAGGAGCGCGCGTTGGAAATGGTGGACGCCCGCCCACGCGCGATGATTACGCCTTAGCGTCTTTTCCGACACCCCCGCAATCCGCCCTCTTGTTCTTCCAGTAAGCTGCCGATAATAGCGGCATGGATACCAGCACTTTTACCGCGCTGTCGCAGGCCCTGGACTTAGGCTCCGCGCGCCTCCAAGCCATCTCCAACAACCTCTCCAATATCAACACGCCCGGCTTCAAGCGCCAGGACGCCACCTTTGCCGCCCTGCTCCAGTCGGCGGAAGCGGGCGACTCTTTGACGCAGGCTGCGCCCGACCCGCGCCACCTGACGTTGGGCGATGACGGCGGGAGCAGTTCGCCCGCGCTCGTGACCCAGAGCAGCGGCTCGATGCGGCCCGATGGCAACAATGTGGACATTGATGCCGAGACCAGCCGGATGGCCGCCGCCGAGATCTACTATCAGGGCGCGGCGCAGCTTCTCAGCGGGCAGTTCTCAGGCATGAAGTATGTGATTTCAGGAGGGCGCTAACCGATGGGATTTATGGACACGCTGGCGATCAGCGCCTCGGGCATGACGGCGGAGCGGCTGCGAATGGATGTCGTCGCCAACAACCTGGCGAATGTCAACACGACGCGCACGCCGGGCGGCGGGCCGTTCCGGCGCGAGCAGGTCGCGATGGCCCCGGCCTCGGCCTCCTTCGGCGAGACCCTGGCGGGCCTCTCCGGCGACAACGGCGGGGCGGAAGCCGTGCAGGGCGGCGTGCAGGTGTCGGGCATCGTCCCCGACATGCGCCCTTTTAAGCGCGTCTACCAGCCCGGACACCCGGACGCCGACAAGCAAGGCTACGTCAACCTGCCGAATGTGGACACCGTGACCGAGATGGTGGACATGATGGGCGCGACCCGCGCCTACGAGGCGAACGTCGCCGCCGTCGGAGCCGTCAAGGGAATGGCGATGAAGGCGATGGAGATCGGGCGGGCATAGGCGAAACCCAGGCTCAGACGCTCCAGTCCACCGCCTGCACGCCGGGGATCTGCTGGAAATGCCGCAGGTTGGCGGTCACGACCGTGAGCCGCCGGTTGATGGCACTCGCAGCAACACGGCAATCGCGTGTTCCCACTCGTTTGACCGCCGCCGACCAGCTCTGATAGAGGTCTTCATCCGCCTCGGTGTACGGCAGTGTTTGGAACTGCCGCAGAAATTCCTGGGTCAGCACGAGGTCACGATAAGCAACGGGGATGAGGAGAGTGTCTTTGGGTCGGGCTGGATTCAGTTTCGCGAGGACCCCAACCGCCCCCGGAACTGCTCCTCCACAACGACGGCAGGCAGCCAGAGTTTGGCTGGCGGAACAGCCAACGCCCGCGGGTTTAAGAGACTGCTGCGTCCTCGGAAGAGAAGACTTGCAGTGTCGTTGTCCAGCGCGAAGATGGCCTACTCGACCAGCCCATGCTTCTGGTCTATTTCCCGCCGCGACTGTTCCATCTCTTGAAGGAACTCGTCCCACAGCGGGTCATCCGCAAACCCGCCGATGACACGGGTGAGCGGATGCTCCTCCGGCGGCGTGGTTCCGTGCGTGCCGTTATGCTCCGCTATTGGCGTCTCCACCGCGACCTTATCTTTAACGATTTCCATAACCGACAGTTTACCCCATCTGCCTCATGTCCTCAACCGCATTGAAGAACATGATGAGCGCCACGCGCCTACGAGGCGAACGTCGCCGCCGTCGGAGCGGTCAAGGGCATGGCGATGAAGACACTGAAGATTGGAAGGGCGGCGTCCACTAGACCTCACCGTTCGACGACTGCCGCGCCGTCCCCTGACCGTCATCCAAAGGGTGCTCCTAAGAGGTTAAGTCATAATCATCCGGCTTGGAATGGCGTTTTTCCTTTAGATAAGTCAGAAGAGTTACCCAGGCTCCACATATGCCTCCCACAAGTCCATACCACAAGCCCACATGAGGCCACCACCATTGTATATGAGCTAGACTGATATTTGGGGGGTCACAAATCAAGTAAGTTGCAAAACAGACCAAAGGCACAAATAACGTCGCCGACAGAAAAGTCAACAACAGTTTAATCCAGAGAACGTCCGTCCATCTTTTCATTTTGTATTTGACCTTTTGATGAACAGCCGCCATATGGGAGGCGGCTGTTCAACTCCAAGGGTTGATCCACCGGCTATTCCATTGTATGGAACATCCGGTTGTAGCCCTCACCGTTTGCCCTTCTTTGGTACGCCTCTGCCGCTGCTACGCCAGCAGCGAAGCCCAGAACGCCACCTACCGGACCACCCACGCCGAAGCCGATTGCGCCACCGACCATCCCGGCGGCTATGTTCCCAACTACATGCAATGCCTATCCACGAGTGATAGGAATGAGGCCCCCAGCAGGCTGGTTGTTACGTGAAGTTGGGAAAGACTGGGCAGAGCTCGGGGATCTAGGTGGTGGTAAATTTCGCGTTGGATCAACTGCTCCCTGATGCCCGCTGGGATCGCTGAAGTTGATGGGGTCGCTGTCGCAGTAGGCGTAGGGCTTTTGGCTCAGAACCGTGTCCCGCGTCAGGAAGCACCCGAACTCCGGGTCGTAGTAGCGCGCCCCCACCTTCAGCAGAGCCGCCGCATACGTCGGCCCGAACCCGTCCGAGCGGTAGCCGCTCTTTGCACCCCATCGGTAGGGATTCGCCGTACTTCCGCTTGAAGAGGAGACCATGCCATACCCCTGGTACGAACCCGACCACTGCACCACTGGGCTACCGTTGCCCGTCGTCTGGCGCACTGCCCCCAGGCCGTCATACAGCAGCGTCTCCCCACCGGTGCTTACCAGCCCGTTCCCGTACAGGTTCATACTCGAGGAGGTCTGGTTCGACTGCGTCAGCGTTGCGTTCCCGTCAAAAGGAGCTTGTAGGATAGGCAGAAAGAAGACTGTGACGAGAAGGGTGACAAAGAGCGTCAGGAATGAGAGACATGGCCGAGAGACGTGGCCGAGAGAGGTTGGGCAGTGGGTGTGCCTGTCACGAGAAAGGTCATCGTAGGAGTCTCCTTTACAACGCGCAGCAGACGCTCGATTGTTTCTGCGATGAAAATAGTGTAGAGCTTATTTCGAGGTTTGTCAAGCGAACCTCAAAAAATCTTATGAAATATACGTGAGGGGGAGATTTTTGGCCAACAATGCCATGTACCCTACTCTTCCAATTTACACTTGCCGATAACAATACAAGGCATCATATTCAAGGCAGGATGCCGCTCGAGAGGGATTTTGTCCCCACCGGTACAAATTCAGGAGGATACAATGAGAGTCATTTACTCGGGGGCTTCCCCGAAACCCATAGTCGGCACATCTCGCAACGCGGCACCAGCACAGGAGGCCGGCTTTGCACCGGCCGCGACGCCGGCGCCGGCCGCTACCGTGGAGATCTCGTCTGCTGCGCGTGGGGCTTACTCCAAAGGGGAGCAGCACGCGCCCACCCACAAGATACGCCCTCTCAATATCATCTGGGGCAATAGTCCGAAATAGCGTCTGGGTCAGCCTCGCGGTGGCCGATAGCCTCCCGCTCCGGTTTTGGAGCAGGGGGCTGTTGTTTTGTCTGCGGCCTGACGAAAAAAACTGTGACTTTCTCCAGGGCCTTATGGAACAATCCGCATGTCAAGCCGAGGGCCACTGCCGATTAGCAGGCGGCGGCCCGCCATTTTCCAGGCATTTCCCAGGAGAACTTCATGAACTTATCCGCATTATCCGCGACCGCACTTCCCTCAGCGACCGGCATCTCCGATGCGGCGGCCGGCCTGCTCGGGTCGGACGCCAAGACGTCCGATTCCCCCTCCTTCGGCCAGATGCTGCAAAGCGCCTTCGGGCAGGTCAGCGCCCTCCAGGACCATTCGGCGCAGATGACCCAGGCGTTCGCGCGGGGCCAGGTCAGCGATGTCCACAGCGTCATGATCGCCTCGGAGCAGGCGACGATGGCCTTGCAGCTGACAACCCAGGTCCGCAACAAAGCGATAGACGCCTACCAGGAGATCATGCGGATCAGCATCTAGGGTGCGGCGGGATTACGGCTCTGACGGGCCGCTTTAGACAAGCCCTTTTAGGGGTCGGGACAGGGGAGCACTAAGCGTTGGCAATCGCAACGAGTTGGGGAGAATCACTGCGCGTCTGGTGGCAGGGCGCGACACCAGCGACGCGGGCCATGGCGACGGGCCTGGTCCTGCTGATGGTCGTCGGCCTGGCCGTCGCCGCCTCGCTGGCCGCCAGCCCGGACTACCACGCGATCTATCACGGCGTCAGCGGCAAGGACGCCTCAGCGATCGAGGCCGTTCTGCGCGAGAAGTCCATCGCCATGCACTTCGACGACAAGGATGGGACGATCAGCGTCCCCGCCAAGGACGAGAGCAATGCTTTTATGTATATCGAGGCGGCGGGCATCCTCTCCAAAGACACGGTCGTGGACGGCCTGGGCGATATTGATAAGATCACCATCGGCACCACGCCCGAGGTCGAGCGCCAAAGGATGCTGAACGAGGCGCAGGGGGAGCTGTCCCGCAAGCTGATGCGCCTCGACCCCGTCCAGACCGCCGCCGTCTCGCTCGCGCTGCCCAGTGAGTCGTCCTTCGTCGGCGAGGAAACGCCGCCGTCGGCCAGCGTCATCCTGACGCTCAAGCAGGGCGAGAGCCTGAGCGGGCTTCAGGTCAAGGGCATCGTCAACCTCATTGCCCATGCCGTTCCCAGCCTGACCACGCAGAACGTGGCCCTGACCGACCAGACCGGCGTCCCACTGTGGAAAGACAACGGCGCGGGCGGGGTCGGCACGGACGGCACCTTGATGGCCGAGAACGACAAGTTCAGCGAGGACAAGCGGAAAGTCGTCCAGGGCCTACTCGATCAGACGGTCGGGCGCGGCAAGGCCGTCGTCACCGTCAATGCCGAACTCAGCCAGGATGTCGTCACGCGGCGCTCGGTCCAGCATACGCCCTCACCCGGCCTGCGGACGGGCCTGCCGGTCAGCATCCGCGACAAGCAGGAGACCTACAGCGGGGCAGGCGGGCCGGGGGCGGTGGGCGGCATCGCCGGAGCGGGTGGCAACCTGAATGTTCCTTCCTACCAGACCGGCGGCGGTGCGGCAGGCGGCGGCAAGTATTCGACGGGCGACACCGTCACCAATTATGAGAACGATGTCACCGAGACCAAGACCGAGGTCGCGCCGGGCGACCTCAAGAAGCTATCCGTCGCCGCACTCGTGGATACCAGCGTCCCTGCTGAGACGGTTGCCACGCTGAAAGAATCCATCGCCTTCGCCGTGGGCGCGCTCCCCGGCGACAACACCCGCATCGTCTCAGTCCGTCAGGTCGCCTTCGACATGAGTTCGCAGAAGGCGCAGGCCGGGCAGGCGCAGACATTGGCCTCGCAGGCACTCATGATCACCATTGCCCGTACCCTCGCCGTCTGCGCCGTCGCCATCGTCCTCCTGATCCTCCTGACGCGCTCATCCGGCCGCCGAGCCGCTTCCCCACAGCTTGCGCTGGCCGGTGGCGGGGCTAACATCGGCCTCCTGGACCCGATGCCGGACGCCGAAATGGCCGCCATTCTGGATTCGGGCGGCGTGCGCGGCATGGAGCGTGGGATGGAGCATGTGCTGGAAGAGCGCCCGCTGACCGTCGAGGACGTGCTGGCCGAGATGCCGGACCCCGAAGGCCGCCCGCGCCGCCGGGCGCGCGCCCCCTCCATCGAGGAGCAGCAGGACCTCAAGATGGAAAGCATCCGCACCATGATCAATGCCCACCCCGAAAGCGTTTCCCTGCTGCTCAAGGGCTGGATGGCCGACGATGTGAAAGTCTCTTAACACGGGGCGTATAGTGAGACAGGACATACGATTAGCATACGATTAGCGTACGATTAGCATACGATTAGGGAGGGCGAACACCAGGTTCGCCCACATTGATCCGCATTCCTCCTTACCGAAGAAGAGTTATCACCATGGCAATACGCCCACAGCCACTCACCAACCGCAAGAAGGCCGCCATCCTGCTGGTCGCGCTCGGCCCCGAGACCGCCAGCCAGATCTTCCAGCACATGACGCAGGACGAGATCGAGAGCCTCAGCGTCGAGGTCGCCCGCATGGGGCGCGTCAACTCGAATCTGCGCGAGACCGTCGTCGAGGAGTTCCACGAGCTGTGCGTCGCGCAGGAGTTCATCGCCGAGGGCGGCATGGACGCCGCTCGTGAGATGCTGATGAGCGCCTTCGGCGAGGAGAAAGCCAACTTGATCGTGGGCCGCGTCATGCAGGCCCTTCAGGTAATGCCGTTCGACTTCCTGAAGAAAGCCGATGCCTCCCAGATCACCACGTTCATCCAGAACGAGCATCCGCAGACCATCGCCCTGATCATCGCCTACTTGCAGCCTTCTCAGGCCGCCGCCATCCTCTCCGGGCTGCCGCAGGACCTGCGCGCCGAGGTTGCCCGCCGACTCGCGACACTCGATAAGACCCCGCCGGAAGTCATTCGCGAGGTCGAGAGCGTGCTCCAAAGAAAACTTTCCTCCGTCGTCTCCACGGACTTCAGCCATGCGGGCGGCGTCAAGGCCCTGGTCGAAGTGCTGAACTATGTGGACCGCTCGACCGAGAAGACGATCTTGGAATCGCTGTCCGAAAACAACCCGGAGATCGCCGACGAGGTCAAGAAGAACATGTTCGTCTTCGAGGACATCATCATGCTCGACGATCGCGCGATCCAGATGGTGCTGAAGGAAGTGGATACGAAGGAGCTGGCCGTGGCGCTCAAGGGCGTCGGCGAGAACACGCAGGCACGCATCTTCAAGAACATGTCCGAGCGCGCGGCGGCCATGATGAAGGAGGAAATGGAGTTCATGGGACCGGTGCGCCTCAAGTCGGTCGAGGAAAGCCAGCAGCGCATCGTGGGCGTCATCCGCAAGCTCGAAGAAGCCGGCGAGATCATCGTCGCACGCGGCGGCGGCGAGGAGATGATCGCCTAGCATGACCGCTCTGACCCCCTGGCTTCAAATGTTGGAACCGCTGACCGAACCGCCGCCCCTCCGGCTGACACCGATCGGTGGAGCTGTCCCTGCTCCGGTCGCGCCGGACCTGGACGCGCTCCGGGCCGAGGCGGAAGCGGTTCTCGCCCAAGCCCGCACTGAGGCCAATGAGCTGCTGGAAGACGCCCAGATTCAGGCCGAAGCGCTGCGCGAGGCGGCCTGGCAGGAGGGCCATTATCAGGGCCGGACGGAGGCGCGGGCGGCTGTGGAAGCCGAGATGCGGGCAGACTGGGAGGCGCGTGGGGCGACGCTCAAGGCTGGGATAGACGCGATGGTGACACAGATCGCCGTCGCCCGCGAAGCGCTCTGGGCACGCCAGGAGCCGGAAATGGTCATGCTGGCCCTAGACATCGCCCGTCAGGTGATCAAGACCGAGGTGACGCAGAACCCCGAGGTCGTCCGTGCCCTCATCACCAATGCCGTCCGGCGCATCACGGACAAGGACAACGTCCGCGTCCGCGTCTCCGTCGCCGACGCCCCGCGCGTCAAGGAGATGCGTCAGGATCTGCTCGAACTGGTAGATGGCCTACGTCACCTGGAGATCGTGGACGACCGCCGGATCGGCGAGGGCGGCTGCGTGATCGAGACGAATGCGGGCACGATTGACGCCAAGATTGAGACGCAGTTGTCAGAAGTGGCACGGGCGCTGGGAGTGGCTGAGAATGGATGAGACAATGGTCCCCCCCACCCCCATTGACCTTGCCAAGTACCGCGCCATCGTCAGCCGGCTGGATACGGTCCGGGCCAACGGGATGGTCACGCAGGTCATCGGCCTGGTCGTCGAGAGCATCGGACCCGCCGCCCAGATCGGCGAACTGTGCGAGATCCGGCACGGCGGGCGCAGCGCGCCGACCGTCAAAGCCGAGGTGGTCGGGTTCAAGGCTAACCACCTGCTGCTGATGCCGCTGGGCGAGATGGCCGGCATCAAGCCTGGCTCCGAGGTGGTCGCGACCGGCAACATGCAGCAGGTCACGGTGGGCGACTTCCTGCTAGGGCGCGTCCTGGACGGCCTGGGCCAGCCCGCCGACGGCAAAGGCGCGCTGTACGGACCGGGGGCGAAGCAGTACCCGATCTTCGCCGCGCCACCGGACGCCATGACGCGGCGGCGCATTTCGGAGCCGGTGGGGCTGGGCATCCGGGCGATTGATGGCCTGCTGACGATGGGCAAGGGCCAGCGCATGGGCATCTTCGCCGGGTCGGGTGTCGGCAAGAGCACAGTCCTGGGCATGATCGCCCGCAACACGACGGCGGATGTGAACGTCATCTGCCTGGTCGGCGAGCGCGGGCGCGAGGTCCGCGAGTTCATCGAGAGCGATCTGGGCGAAGAAGGCCTGCGCCGCTCTGTCCTGGTGATCGCGACGGGGGATAAGCCACCGCTCGTCCGCCTGAAAGCACCACTCGTCGCCACAGCCATCGCCGAGTATTTCCGGGACCAGGGCCGGGACGTCCTCCTAATGATGGACTCGGTGACGCGGCTGGCGATGGCCCAGCGCGAGGTTGGGCTGGCCGTCGGCGAGCCGCCCGCGACGCGCGGCTACCCCCCCAGCGTCTTCGCCCTGCTCCCCAAGATTCTGGAGCGGTCGGGGACCAGCGACAAGGGGACGATCACCGCCCTGTATACGGTCCTGGTGGAAGGTGACGACGAGAACGAGCCGATTGCGGACACGGTCCGTGGCATCCTGGATGGTCACATCTGGCTCTCACGGGACCTTGCTGCGCGGGGCCACTACCCCGCCATCGAGGTGGGCCGCAGCGTGTCCCGCGTCATGTCTCAGGTCACCTCGCCAAGCCAGCGGGCTTCTGCCGCGCGCCTGCGCGAGACACTGGCGACATTCAAGGAAGCTGAGGACTTGATCAATATCGGCGCATATGCCGAAGGCAGCAACCCGCGCATTGATGCCGCCCGCCGGCTGATCGAGCCGGCCCGGGCCTTTCTGCGGCAGGGGGTCCACGAACAGTCCACCATGGGCACGACCGTCGAGGCATTAGAAGGAATTTTCGCTGATGAAGTTTAGGTTCCGTTTACAATCGGTGCTGGAACAGCGCGAGCGCCGCGAGACGCTGGCGCAGCAGACCTTCGCCGAATCCCAGGCCGCCTTGGCACGCGCCAGCGTTCTTTTGGGCGAGATGCGCGAGGTGCGCGGGGCTTTACTGGAGGAACTCTGCCGCCGCCGGGCGGGGGCGTTCGACGCCTTCGAGACGAGGCTTTATCAGGACTATATGCAGATCATCACGCAGTCTATCGCCGAGCAGGAAGCCTACCTGCGGGACCTGACGACCTCGTGCGAAGCGAATAAGCTGCACCTGGTCGGCACGTCGCAGGACCGGCAGGCCTTGGTGAGCGTCCGGGACCGGCATCAGCAGGCCCACAGGCTGACGGCCCTGCGGGCCGAGCAGGGAGTGATGGACGAGCTGGCGACGACGCGCTTCAACTTTCAGCGGCGCGCACAGCAAGAAGGAAGTTAGGAAGAACCATGCTGGATGAGATCAGCCGCATCAGCGCCCGGATCAGCGACATCGAAGGCCGCATCGCCGCCCTCAGCGGCCCGGCGGCCGCCTCTACCCTTACGCCGACCGCCCCGGACGCGCCGGCATTTGCAAAGGCGCTGACGGCGGCGCAGGCGCCCGTAACCCCGTCGTCGGGCGCCGGGTCAACCCTCCTGCCAGGCGGGTCATCCGTCCCCGCCCCGCCCGCTTCCCTCGGCCCGCTGCCGCCCTTCCCAGTCGCACCGGGTGCGGCCAGCGTCATTCCCCTGCCACACATGGCCGCTGCGGGTGTGGACGGCATCATCCAGAAGTATGCGGCCCGGAACGGGCTGGCGCCTGCCCTGGTCCGCGCCGTCATCAAGACCGAGTCGGACGGCAATCCGCGCTGCGTTTCGCGGGCGGGCGCGATGGGGCTAATGCAGCTCATGCCCGCAAACGTCAAAGAGGCCGGCATCGCCGACCCCTTCGACCCGGAACAGAACATCGCGGCGGGCACCAAGCAGCTTGCGGGCCTGATGGCGCAGTATCACGGCGATCTCGACCTGGCTTTGGCGGGCTACAACGCCGGGCCGGGCAACGTCCACAAGTACGGCGGCGTGCCGCCGTTCACCGAAACGCAGAACTACATCCGCCGCGTCCGTGCCGCCATGGAGAGGGGCTAATCCCCAGTGAAAGCCGTCATCGGGATATTCAGCGTTTTGGCCCTGCTCGGTATTGTCTACGGTCTGGCCTTCCTGGGCATCATCCCGGTCCAGAAGATGGCCGGCAAATCCCCTGCCCTGGCCTCCGCACTGGCTACGCTCCATCTCGCCAAGGGTAAGAAGGCCGCGCCCAGCACACCGCCCATCCCGGCCCCCGACCCTGAGCGTCAAGCACTCGACGCTCAGAAGAAGAAGCTAGCCGCCGATCAGGCGCAACTGGAAAAGGACCGCGCGGCTTTGGAGGCACAGAAGCGGCAAGCGCCCACGTCCCCCGACGGCAGCGCCCCGACCCCATCCTCCGACAATGTCGCCAAACTCGGCGCGATCTATGCCACCATGTCCGCCGACGACCTCGCCCGCATCTTCGGCAAGCTGCCCGACCCGGATGTGATCGCGTCCCTGGCACAGCTTGATGAGAAGAAGGCCGGCCAAGTCCTCGCCGCCCTCCCGGTTGACCGCGCCGCCCGGCTCACGCAAAAGATGTCCCGCGTCACTGTGGCGAGCGCCCCGCCCAGCGCTCCCGCACCCTCTCCTCGGACAAGCCTGTGATCATCAGCACCTTGTCGCGGCTCTTATGGCCATGGCTGACCATGACCTGCGACGGGCGTAGGCCCAGCAAATCGGCAGCATAGGCACAGCAGGCAGCATTGGCCGCACCCTTAACAGGCGGCGTCCAAAAGCTCTTTCATCCGGCCAGCGCCAGCAGCAGCATTAGGGTCGCGAAGGTGTTCTGGAAGCAGTGCGCGAGGATGGAGGGGGCCAGCGACTTGCGCGTCTCAGCCATCCAGGCGAAGACGCCGCCGAGGGTGGCGAGCGGCAGCATGGCGGCGATGCCGACCGGGTGGACGAAGCCGAAGATCAGCCCGGTCAGGATGATGGCGGGCCAGACGCCGACCCGCAGCTTGGCGGCGTTGTAGAAGACGCCTCGGAACAAGAACTCCTCGGTCAACGGCGCGGCCACGGTCGCAAGCCCGACGAGCATCGCCTGCACCCAGAACGAGCTCGCACCGGCCAGCAGCGGCAGGGCTGGATTGGACGGGGCCGAGAGATGCAGGCGCGCCCCGGCGAACCCCCCGATGCCCTGCGCCAGCAGCAGCAGCGGCAGCGCGATCGCATAGCCTCCCACCCCATACAGCAGGTTTTTCCCCAGACGGTGCGTGTTCCAGCCTAGCTCCTCGCCGATGGAAGCGCGCTTGCGCCGGGCGATCCCGATCAGCACAGCGATGGGAACAGCCGCCCCGACCAGGTAGGCACAGAACTCCAGCACCACCAGGACGGCGGCATGACTGCCGGCGGGGAGGGACAGGAGGCGTGGCCGGAGCGAGCCGAGGAGGCCGGAATAGAAGAGCAGGTGCGGGACATGGAAGCCACCCAAGAGCCAGCCAATCAGGTCCGGCATCAGCAGATACAGGACGAACACGCCCATCAAGTCCCCTGCCCGCAGACGGCGCTCGGCGAGGGGCGTCAGCTCAGGCATCGTCGGCCACGGGTCAGGAAGGGACGCAGCTTCCTTCGGCTGGAGCCGCTGGATGGTGAGGTAGAGCATCAGGCCCAGCCCCCCTAACCCTAGTATCCCCCCAATCAGACCCAGAGCGAGCAGCGGCGCGAGTGTCGTCAGCGCCTGCGTTCTGGCCCGCCCGTCGTAATAAGCCGCCCGCACCGGGTTTCCCTGCGACCTGTATAGAACGGCCTGGGCAGGCGCGCGCCACCAGCGGATGTTGGGCAGCGACCGAAGCTGCGCCGCCTGGGCGTCGGTCTGGGCCGGCGTCAGGTGCGGCCCACGCGCCACCTCGCCCCACAGCCGGCCTTCCGCCGCATAGCGCCGTCCGTCCGAGGGCGAGAGGCCGACCAGCGCAGGGGGTGCGAAGGCATCCTTTGGGTCCAGCCCGTTCCGACCCGGCCCAAACAGCGGCCTGCCAAGGAGGGCACGCAGGATAAGGACGCGCCGGGCCGTTCCCGGCGAGTTCTGTCCACCCTTTTGCAAAGTCTCCGCCAATGCCAGCGCCTCCCGCAAGCCTTTAGGATCGGGCGCATCATCCCCTGGCCTCGCGAGCGAGGCGACATATGCCTGCTTGGCCGCCACGTTCGTGGACAGCATGGCGTTCATCGTCTTCTCGTCCACTTGGCCTGCGAGCTGCTGCGACAGCCGCGCGCTGTGCCGCATCGGCAGAAGATCGGCAACGCGCAGCGCGAGGAAGACGACGAGGAGGACGATTACCCAGAGCGGCAGGCGGTCTTTCCGATTTGCAGTCTGCGGAACGCTCATCGGCCCGACTTCCCGTGTGGCAGGTGAACAGAAGTCAGGAGCGCGGCGCGGCGCAGAAAAGTCTGTTTCATTAGTTCATAGTGTGTGAATAGCATCTCGTAGTGCCTTCATTGTAGCACCTACGGGGAGGGGTGTCAACCGCCCCAGTAAACATGCCGTGTTGACGCGGTGGCGAAGATTATGATATGATAACGAGCAGTGCACGCTCGCAAGTCTCATCCACGCGCTATCCCTTGATGCATAGAAGCTGAGACAGTACCGAGATACTTATAAGCATAAAGCCCGTAAGAAAAAGTCATCAAAAGAAAGCCTTAAATTTAAGAGTCCTGAGAAAGAAAGCTTATGTTAAACTCACCGCATCCCAGCGCCCCCGCCATCCAGCGGAGGCGTCGGTTCCTAGCCTCACTCCTGGTCCTGCCAGGCGTGTTCTGCCTGGCCTCCTCGGCGTTTGCCGCGACCCTGACCGTCACCAATGCCAATGACGGCGGGGCCGGTTCGCTGCGCGGTGCCCTGGCGGCGGCCGCCGCCGGCGACACCATCACCTTCGATGCAGGTGCTTTCCCGCCATCCGGCAGCACCGTGATCACCTTGGCGACAGGCCAGCTCGCCATCAGCCAGAACCTGACGGTTCAGGGTCCGGGCGCAGGGGCCGTCACCGTCAGCGGCGGTCAGGGGGCCAGTCGGGTCTTCTCGGTCGCGGCCGGCATTACCGCCGGCCTTTCCGGCCTGACCATCGCCAACGGGGGCGCGGGCAGTCAGTTCGGCGGCGCGATCAGCAACGGCGGCACCTTGACACTGACAAAATGCAGCCTCGGAAACAACTCCGCCTACTTCGGCGGGGGCATCTATAACACCGGGACACTGACCGTAACCGGATGTACCCTCACTGGCAACAACGGAGTCAGCGGCGGCGCGATCTATTCCAGCGGCGGCACTTTGACACTGACCAACAGCACACTCAGCGGCAACACCGCGAGCGACGGCAATGGCGGCGGCAACGGCGGCGGCATTGACAGCTCGACGGCGACCGTGACGCTGACGGGCTGCACCCTTAACGGGAACTCGGCAGGGAGCGGCGGCGGTATCAGCCGCATCGGCGGCAGCATGACAGTCACGAACTGCACGTTCAGCGGCAACGCCACCCTGAGCGGCGGATTTGGGGCAGGCATCTACAACACTGGGAGCGGCGGGAGCGGCCTTGTGCTGACCAACTGCACGCTGGCCGGTAACACGGCTTCCCAGGCAGGCAAGGGCGGCGGCATTTACAACACGGCTGGCGCAATCATCCAGAGCTGCATCTTGAACGGTAACACTGCGCTGGGCGGCGGCCCTGACGTTTTCGGCACCATCACTTCGGGCGGCTCCAATATGATCGGCGACCCCAACGGCGTCGCCTACGGCTTCACCGGGCCGCACGATCAGGTCTATGTCAATCCCAAGTTCGATCCCAATGGGTTAAAAAACAACGGCGGCCCCACCCAAACGATCGCGCTTCTGGCTGGCAGCCCCGCCATAAACAGCGACTACAA
>JANLUQ010000371.1:0-1903 GCA_031363565.1 Armatimonadota bacterium
TTCTTGTAGAGGCCCTTAACGTCCCGGCTGGCCAGGGCATCTAGAGTGGCTTCGGCGTAGACCTCGATAAAGGGGACACTGTCGGACTGATGCTCGGCGCGGACCTCATCGCGGACGTCTTTATAGGGGGAGATGGCCGCCGTCAGGGCGATGACGCCGTTTCGGGCCAGGAGGCGCGCGACATAGCCGATGCGGCGGACATTAATGTCCCGGTCTTCCTTGGAGAAGGTCAGCCCTTTGGACAGGTGCGTCCGCACCTCGTCGCCGTCGAGCAGTTCCACTTGGTAGCCGCGCTCGCGGAATAGCTGGGCCAGGTGTCCCGTCAGCGTGGATTTGCCGGACCCGGAGAGGCCAGTCAGCCAGAGGGTGAAGCCTTGATGTGTTTTGGTCTGTGTTTTGGTCTCAGTCATAGTGTCTTCCAAAGCGTTTCGACCTGCCGCCGCGTATCTTCCTCGCCGTCGGTCGTCGTGATGAGTATGTCAGCGTGGGCCTCTTTCTGGGCGAGGGGCCATTGGGCGGCGAGCCGGCACCGGACCTCTTCCATACTGAACCGGCCTCGGGCCAGCATCCGGGCGACCTGGACCGGCAGGGAGCAGGTGACGACGACGATGCAGTCCACGAGATTTTCCAGGCCAGCCTCGAACAGCAGCGGGATTTCGGCGGCGGCGGCCCTTGCCCCGTCGGACGCGCGCCAGAGTGCGATCTGGTCACGCAGGGCGGTGGTGATGGCGGGGTGGGTCAGCGCTTCCAGGCGGGCGCGGGCGGCGGGTTCGGCGAAGACCAGGCGTCCCAAGGCGCGGCGGTCAACGGTCAGCCGTTCGAGGTCTGCGGGATCGGCGCAGCCGGGGAAGGCGGCGAGGACGGAGCGGGTGACCAGTGTACCGGGCGCAAGCAGGTCATGGGCTAGGGCGTCGGCACTGATCGTCGGGGCGCCCAAATCGGCTAACATCTGGGTCACAGTGCTTTTGCCGGTGGCGATACCACCGGTGATGCCAAGGATACGCATGGCTCCTCCAACGAAAAAGCCCCTGCACGGGCAGGGGCTTCGCGCACGGGCGCTTACTCTTTCTCTGGGGTTCCTTCGGTCGGCACGTCGGCCTTCGTTTCGGCCTTCATTTCGGCCTCTGGCTCGGCTTCGATCGCGCTAAGGTCCGCCCCAAGCTTCCCGAAGACATCGGCCAGGCTGGTCCCGAAGGTCTCCTCCCGCTGGTTGGCGCGGTAGTTCTTGAACTCCTTGTAATCGTCCTCAGAGTCGCCGCCGTAGTTCATATCGCGTCCACGGCCACCGCCACCGCCACCGCTGCGCTCGCGGCGAGGCCGGTCACGCGGCGGGGCAGGAGTCAGGCCACCCTCGCGCTCGCCGCCGATAACGGGCCGGCCATCTCGCCCGCCGCGCTCGCCGCCGCGACCGCCGCGCTCGCCGCCGCGACCGCCGAGGTCAGGCTCGGGCACGTACGGCTGCGGAACGGCATTCTCGACCATCCTTCGGATGGAAAGGGTCATTTTGCGCTCTTCAGTCCGCATCTCGATGATCCGGGCTTCGACGATCTCGCCAGGGTTGACGGCATCCGAAGGCTTGGCGATCCGGCGCTCGGCCAACTCGCTGGTCGGGATGATCGCTTCGACGCCTTCTTCAAGCTCGACGAATGCACCGAACGGCACCAAGCGTGATACTTCCACCTTGACGACATCGCCGACGTTATACTTCTCACCGATCTGGGTCCAAGGGTCTGGGAGGATCTGGCGCAGGCCGAGGCTGATGCGGCCCTGATCCAGCCGGAGCTTGAGGATCATGACGTCCAGCTCCTGGCCGTTCTTCAGTACTTCATTCGGGTGCTTGACGCGGGACCAGGACATCTCCGAGACATGCAGCAAGCCGTCAATGCCGCCGAGGTCAATGAAA
>JANLUQ010000375.1:0-12340 GCA_031363565.1 Armatimonadota bacterium
CATGTGAGTAAAGGGAAGACAGGGATATGAAAAGGAAGACGACACTTACCCCCCGCACGCCGACGCAGGGAGACAGGCGGCGCCTGTGGGCCTCAGCGTGTTCGGCGGCGCTTCTAGCCATCGGGGGGCTTCTGGCCGCCCCAATCACCGTCACGGCCCAGACGCCGGAGGCAAGACAGCCGCTCGTCACCGGCCAGGAGGCGCGGGTGGACGCGCTCCTGAGGCAGATGACGCTGGAGGAGAAGATAGACCTGCTCTCCGGCACCGGCTTCGGCACGCACGCCCTGCCGCGCCTCAACATCCCCGCCCTGAAGATGACCGACGGCCCGGTGGGGGCGCGCATCCCACCGCCCTCCACAGCGATGGCGGCCGGGATCGGCCTGGCCGCCACCTGGGACCCCACCTTGGCGCAGCGGGTCGGCGGGCAGATCGGGCGGGACGCGCGCTCGCGCGGCGCGAACTTCCTGCTCGGTCCCGGCGTCAACATCTACCGCGCCCCGATGAACGGGCGCAACTTCGAGTACTTCGGCGAGGACCCGCTGCTGGCGGGCCGCATCGCCGTGGGGTACATCACTGGGGTGCAGGGCCAGGGCGTCAGCGCGACTATCAAGCACTTCCTGGGCAATAACTCCGAGTTCGCCCGCAACACCTCCGACTCAGTCATTGACGAGCGCGCCCTGCGCGAGATCTACCTGCCCGCCTTCGAGACCGCCGTCAAAGAGGGACAGGTCGGGGCGATCATGGACTCCTACAACCTCACAAACGGCGCCTATATGACCCAGAACGGCTACTTCAATACTGACGTCGTCAAGACGCAGTGGGGGTTTCCAGGCCTGATCATGTCCGACTGGGGCGCCACCCACGACACGCTGGGCGCGGCCAACGGCGGGATGGACCTGGAGATGCCCTCCGGCCAATTCTTCAACCGCCGGACCCTGCTGCCCGCCGTCCAGGGGGGCCAGGTCGCGGCTGCTGGGGTTGACGACAAGGTGCGCCGCCTGCTGCGTCTGGCCGTCCGGTTCGGCTGGATGGACAAGCCGCAGACGGACCTATCCATCCCGCTCTACAACCTCCAGGGGCGCCAGGCCGCCTTGGACGGCGCCCGCGAGGGGATGGTCCTGCTCAAGAACGAAGGCGGCCTGCTGCCCCTGGACAGACGCCACATCAAAACGATCGCCGTGATCGGACCGGATGCCTTCCCTGCAGTCGCGACGGCGGGCGGCAGCGGCCACGTCCCCTCGTTCTCCAGCGTCAGTATCCTGCAAGGCCTGGGCGACGCCCTGGGACTGGAAGGCACCGTCACCTACGCGCGGGGCCTTCCGACGACCGCCCAGATGGTACGAGCCACCCAATTTACCACGACCCCCGGCGGCAAGCGGGGCATCACAGTCGAGACCTTCGCCACGGACGACCTCACGGGCGCGCCCGTTTCCACGCGCATCGAGCGGTCCGCCAGGACCGGACGCCCCTTCTCTTTCGAAGACTTCGACTCCTCGGACTCCGCACCGCCGCCCGACCCGCCTGCGGCCGCCCCGCCGCCCGCCGGAGCCGCGCCTGCCCCGCCGCCCAGCCCACTGGGGCAGCGGCCGCCGCCATACTCGTCCCGTTGGACTGGCTACTACACTCCAGAGGCGGCCGGCGCCTTTATCCTGTTCGTGCAGGGGCCGTACAAGTTCCGCGTCCTGGTGGACGGCGCGCCGGTCATTGACTGCACGCGCATTCCGCGCGCGGCGCTCAACCAGGCTCGGCTGACGCTGACGTCCGGCCCACACAAAGTGATGCTGGAACAGTTTGGGGCGCCCTTCTTCGGCCTGCCGTTCCTGCGCCTGGGGATCTTGTCCGAGGCCAGTGTAGTGGACCCCAGTGTCGTGGCGCTGGCGTCGCGGGCGGATGCCGTCGTGGTGGCCGTCGGCTTCGACGAGCAGACCGAAACCGAGGGCGCGGACCGCGAATTCGCCCTGCCGCCTGGCCAGAATGCGCTGGTGCGGGCGGTCGCCGCGGCCAACAAAAACACCATCGTGGTGGTTACCTCGGGCGGCAGTGTGGACGTCACCCCCTGGGTGGACCGCGTCCCCGCCCTGGTGGAAGCCTGGTATCCGGGGCAGGAGGGCGGCACGGCGCTGGCTGAGGCCCTGTTCGGGACCACGAACCCTTCCGGCCGACTGCCCATCAGTTGGGAGCGCCGCCTGGAGGACAACCCCTCCTATTCCAGCTACTACTATACCGCGCCCGACTCCAACCGCATCGAATACCGCGACGGCATCTTCGTCGGCTACCGAGGCTACGAGCACAGCCGGATCCGCCCGCTCTTCCCCTTCGGGTACGGCCTCTCGTACACCGCATTTCGATACGCCAATCTGTCGGTCAAGCCGGCCTCGGGGCCGGGGCCGGGGCCGCACTACGCGGTCTCGTTCGATGTGACCAACACGGGCCGCCGCGCCGGGGCGGATGTGGCGCAAGTGTATGTGGCGGACGCGCACGCCGCCGTGCCGCGCCCGCCGAAGGAGCTGAAGGGCTTCGCGCGAGTGGACCTGGCGGCCGGCCAGACCAAGCGCGTCCAGGTTCTCCTGAACGGCCGGGCATTCACCTACTACGACGTGGGCGCGAAGCGGTGGCACGCCGACCCAGGCGAGTTCGGCATCCTGGTGGGGCGCTCCTCCGAGGACATCGCCCTCCAGGGCAAGGTCAACCTGCCCCAGCCTCTCGACCTACCGGTGGGCGATTGAAGCCTGACGGGGGTTATGCCCACGCCAATTGCATGTGGGTTTCAAGGGGAGAACACCCCAGAGAAGGGGGGCAGGATATAGGAAGGGCAACCCCCTGTGGTTGCCCCTACCGAGAAGGCACGGAGCGCATAGGGGCAGGCCCCCGTGCCTGCCCTGCCCTTTGTATGCACTCTGCCCGTGTGTGGCAAAGGAGAAATGATAGGGGCCGGTAGCAATAAGGTGTAACAGTAGACAGAACAATTCAGCGGCGACGTGGAGGCTGACGGTACGGGGAGTGCAAAAGCGCGAAAACGAACTCCGGGTACAGGATGTAGCGGCGCGCTTTACCGCGTCCGCTTCATCACGCCCGCCGGGCAGAGCGGGTAGCTTTCCGGGTACAATGCGCCCATGAGGTCCCTGCTCCGCTTCTTTCGCGGCCTGAACACGCTCCTGCTTTTCATCCCGGTCAGCTTCGCCCTCCACTACACCCCGCACATGAACCCGCTCTGGGTCTTCCTGGCGGCGGCCCTAGCGATCGTGCCGCTGGCCGGGCTGATGGGGAACGCGACGGAGGAACTGGCGGGGCATCTGGGCGCGTCCTGGGGCGGCCTGCTGAGTGCGACCTTCGGGAACGCCACCGAGCTGATCATTGGGCTGTTCGCGCTGCACGCCGGGCTGATCGGGCTGGTGCGTGCTTCTATCGTCGGCTCGATCATCGGAAACCTGCTCCTGGTGCTGGGGGCCAGCATCCTGGCGGGCGGGCTGAAACACAAGATCCAGACCTTCAACCAGGACCAGGCCGAGACACACGCGATCAATCTGCTGCTGGCGACCTTGTCGCTTGCCGTGCCGGCGATCTTCGCGATCCATTACAACCAGGCGAACAGTCCAAACAACCCTGGCGTGGAACGCCTCTCGCTCTGGGTGTCGGGCATCCTACTGGTGACCTATCTGGCATCGCTCTGGTTCTCGCTCAGGACGCACGAGAGCCTATTCCGGGACTGCGAGGCGGAGGCCGGGGAAGACCCGCCGCTGTGGGGCAAGCGGAGTGCCTTTGCCGTGCTCGGGGCGGCGACACTGTTGGTGGCGATGGAGAGCGAGTTCCTGGTGAGCAGTGTCCAGGGTGCGGCGGGGCGGCTCGGCGTCAATCCGATCTTCATCGGCATCATCGTGGTCGCCATCATCGGCAATGCCGCCGAGCACTCGACGGCGGTCTTGATGGCGGTGAAGAACAAGATGGACATCACCATGAACATCGCGATCGGATCGTCCACCCAGATCGCCATGTTCGTCGCGCCCACCCTGGTCTTCGCCAGTCTGTTTCTGGGCCACCCGCTGACCTACATCTTCACGGTCCCCGAGATGACCGCCATCGCCTTCAGCGTCGTCATCGCGACCTTCATCGCTGGTGACGGCAAGTGCCACTGGCTGGAAGGGGCGCAGCTTCTGGCGGCCTATGCCATCATCGCCCTGGCCTTCTTCTTCCTGCCACCGGGTTAGGTTCTACAATGCCGATTAGGGGTACGATGCAAATGGAGGTCTGCCATGAAACGTCTGCTCTTTTCCGCCATTGTTTTCTCTACCCTCGCCATCGCCACAGCCGCGCTGGCCCAGGACGCGCTGCCCGCCAAAATGCGCCCCGCCAAAGCCGCCGACCGAACGGCGGCGATCAGCTCGATCCAGGCTCAGCTTAAAGCCTTTGGACGGGACGATTACAAAACGGCGGTGATGTATCAAAGCGCGGGCCTGAAGAAGAATTTCCCCTCGCCCGAAGCGTTCCGGGCCATGATGGTGCGGACCTACCCGGAGTTCGCTCATTTTAAGTCAGTCACCTTCGGCCCCGCTCAGAGTGATGCAACAGGAGCGCACTTGGCGATCCTTGCCGCCATCACCGGGCAGGACGGTGTCAAGGTGCGGGCGGTGTATCTGATGGTGCGCGAGGCTAAGGCCTACCGCGTGGAGGGCGTCGCGGGCGGCGCGCAGCTGCCTCTGGGCAACAATGGACCGTCTAAGGACGTCTGACGCAAAGACGTCTGAGGCAAAGCATCCGCAGGGAAAAGCACGGCAATGGGGCAGGCGCGACTGCGCCTACCTCATTCCGGCGCGTCCTGCCCGACTCTGGATTTTTTCTTAATCCACGCCCCGTATAATCATCGTCTCTACTGACACTTACTCAGAGTTGTGTATAGAAGGGGAGCGGGCGACTGAAGTCGCGGCAACAGGTTCACAGAGTCACCCTTCGGCGACCCAAACTCTGAACCTGCGGAGTCAGCAAAGGAGCGATTCATGAAGCCAATCATCAGGACTACTACATGCGCCCTGAGCGCCGCCGCACTGCTGGCACTGCTCGGCGCGGGCTGTGGCAAGCAAAGTACGGACCAGGGCGCGACATCCAGCGGCACGACGGCAAGCGCCGGGGCCGAGATGAACGGCGCAGGCGCGACATTCCCCGAGCCGCTCTACCAGAAGTGGTTCCAGGAATACAAGGACAAAACCGGGGTCGCCATCAACTACCAGGCCATCGGCTCGGGCGGCGGCATCAAGAACATCACTGCCAAAGCAGTGGACTTCGGGGCGTCCGACGCACCCATGAACGATGCCGAGATGAAGGCCGCGCCGGGCATCCTGCATGTTCCCACCGTGGCCGGCGCGGTCTGCGTCGCCTACAATGTGGCGGGCGTCCCAGCCCACCTCCACCTCTCCGGCGATGTGATCGCGAAGATCTTCCTCGGCCAGATCAAGACCTGGAACGACCCGGCCATCGCCGCGCTCAACCCTGGCGCAGCCCTGCCGGCGACGCCGATCAGCACGGCACACCGCTCAGATGGGTCGGGCACCACCAACATTTTCACGACCTACCTGGGTGACATCAGCCCGGCCTGGAAGCAGGCGGCCGGGTCGGGAAAGTCGGTGAAGTGGCCAAATGGCCTGGGCGGCAAGGGGAATTCGGGCGTCGCGCAGCTCCTCAAGCAAAACGAGGGCAGCATTGGCTACATTGAGCTGGCCTATGCGATTACAAACAAGATTGGCTACGCCGACGTGGAGAACGCCAAGGGTAACTTCATTGCCCCCTCAGTCGATTCGGCCACTGCCGCTGCTCAGGGTGTGACCCTGCCGCCGGACTTCCGCAAGGTAATCACGAACACCTCGGACCCGAACGGCTACCCGATCACTGGGTTCACCTTTTTGCTGGTCTACCCGGACAGCAAGCCCGAACTGAAGAAGTTCCTCCAGTGGGCCATGACGGATGGCCAGAAGGACGCTGCCGCGCTCTATTATGCCCCGCTGCCGCCCAGCGTTCAGAAGCGGGCGCAGGACGAGGTCAACGCGCTGAAGTAGTCCACATTCAGATCCACTTCAGACGTGATGCGGGCGGGCCGACGGCCCGCCCGCTTTCGTCGCGTCCCGCCAGTACGGGCGCAGGGCGGCGCCCAGAATCGCAAGTGCCAGCCCGCACCAGAGGACGGCCCAGACAGCGGGCGGAAGCGGGATGATCCGGGACATCAATACGGCGTCGGAGACCGGCCCGCCATACACCGACAGTCCCACCAATGTCTTCAGGTCGTAGAGCGCGTTGACGACGCACTGCACGCCCAGGAACATCGCCGTCAGCTCCGCAGCTTTTGCCGGGAGCAGCCGAGCCGCCGCGAGAAGGCCCGCCGCGATGGCGATCCCCCACCCCAGACCAAACCCGTTCCGCACCAGCAGCAGGTCCAGCAAGGCAATCAGTACGCCCGAAATGCCTAGGATCACGCGGGCCGTGCCGGGACGCCGCGCCAATGTCAGCATCAGTGCGCCGTAAGCCGTCGCCCCTAAATAGCCCGCCATGACGATCAGTATGGGCCAGCCGCCTGCCGTCAAGGTATAGCCCGAGGCATCCGGCTGCACCACAATCCGCTCGGCCAGGCCGCCCGTCAGGGTCGCCATCAAGGCATGGCTGCCCTCATGGATGAATGTCACGAACAGCCGCAGGGGATACAGTGCGAACGAGGCGATCGGGATGAACCAGAGGGCGACTGTCAAGGCACATGCCAGAAGCAGGCTGCCGAGGGCCGAGCGGGAGGGAACGGGAGCGTTGGCGGGTATCATGATACTTACAGGATACCTGCCCATGCCCTATTTTGTTCCGCCCCGCCTCGCCGGGGATGCCGAAGTCGTAGGCATCGGCGATGATCTCAGTGTTCTGGCTCTGCATGATGCCTACCATCAGGGCATCTTCCCCTGGCCTATCACCGGCTATCCACTGCTCTGGTTCTGTCCGCCCCAGCGCGCCGTGCTGGACTTCGACCGCCTGCATGTCCCCGACCGGCTGGCCCGTTTGCGGCGCAATACCACCTTGACTTTTACCATTGACCACGCCTTCAATGACGTGATCGCCGCCTGCCGCCGGTCGCCGCGCCCGAATCAGGACGGTACCTGGATCACGCTCCCCATGCTCCGCGCTTACCGCGCCTTCCACCAGGCAGGGTACGCTCACAGCGTCGAGGCATGGGACGAGGCGGGCACCCTCGTCGGCGGCCTGTACGGCGTCGCCGTCGGCGGCGCCTTCAGCGGTGAGAGCATGTTCCACCTGGCCCCTAACGCCTCCAAACTGGCTCTGCTCTTCCTGATAGACCACCTGCGCGGGCGCGGCCTGGGCTGGATGGATATCCAGATGATGACGCCGCACATGGCGGCTTTAGGGGCGCACGAGGTCCCGCGCGATGCCTTCCTGGACCGGCTGGAAGCGGAACACAGGCGGGGCCTGCAACTGTTCGGCTGACGGCCGGCAATTTTTCCGTGCGTGTGTCTCACCTATTCGGAAACCCAAGCGGCACGGAGAACGCTGCATGGACCTGGTCATCTCTCACCACTCGAAAGTCTACCCTGATGCGGACGATCGCCACGCTCCAGGAGCCGGACAGTGGTTCGATCCATCTGGGCGACCTGGACGTGACAGGTCAGCTGGGCGACAACGTCACCCCAGTGACGGCGGTGTCTCGCTGAGGACGCGCAGGGCCTCGAGGCCCGGCAGGAACAGGTACACCCCCGCGCGCACCGTCACGAACTGCGGCACGTTCTGGAGGCGCAGGCGCGTTGTTGGCTGGGGGATGGTGAACTCGGCCCCCGCCACCGTCCGAGCGGCGGCGTCAATGTTGTCCTGGCTGCCAGTCACGGGGTCCGGCTCGTTCCAGCGGCGCGCGAACTTAGGGTCGTTCAGCCACGTCTGCTGCACGAACTCGAACTGGCGTGAGATGCTGGCATTGACGCAGAAGAACAGCAGGCCGCGCTTATGGCCGTCGTCCCCTGCCGTCGTCGGATCGTCAAGCCGGGGGCCGTAAGGCCGCCCACGCCGCAGGATGCGGTGGTGGTTTACCACAGCCTGCGATTCTTTGGGGGTGAGTGTGGAGAGCATATCACGCGGGTTCGCCCGGCGAATATGCGCCCCAGCGGGGCAGCCGAAGCCATCGGGGTCCCCCACCGCATAGACGAAGTTGTTGATCTCATCGGGCTTCTTTGCCATCTCAGGGTCGTCTGCGAATGGGCAGACGGCCAGCGGCGCACCGCTGCGCCACCGTCCCACCATCTTCGCTCCCACGAACTCCGGGGTCGGCGCGGCGGCCCCGTCGCCCATGGGCAGGTCTGCCGCCGTCTCCCGGCAATAGTCCCAGAAGGCGGGGACATCCTGCTCCAACTTGCGGAACACGAGGTAGGCACCATTCGTCCCAACGTCCACACCAGAGTCGCCCACCGTGGGATTGAGTCGGGGCCAGTTGGTCTTCTGATTGTACTCATTCTTGTAGCCCAGGATGAACTCGCCGGCCTTGACTGGTGACTGGCCGGGGTCCCTGACGCCGAAGCCGCCCTCGATATGGACCGACGTGATGTTGTCGCGGAACCCGAAATGCTCGTCGCGGGGGCGCTCGCCACGCTTGTGCATCTCGGGGGTGGACCACTCATCAGCGACCACTAGGGCGTCGCACGCCCCGAACCTCTCCTTCAGCCTGCCCACCATCGCCTCCAGGCCGGCTTTCGTGTGAGCGAAGCAGAGCAGCGCAAGGTCGGGTGCCTTGTCCGGGTCGGGCAGCCGATCGGGGCCGGGCATCGTCCCACCCCACTCCCAATTCTTCGGGTCGTTCGCCTCGACATCACCCAGCGCGCGCGCGCGGTAATCCACGGCCATGCCGCTGCGGAACTCGGGAGAGAAGGTCTCCAAGGTCTCCTCCGAATGGCCCAATGCGGCCAGGCCGTTATAGGTGAATGCCAGGTTGAGCGCGGTCTTCTCCCGCTGGGCCTCGTCCTTCTGGTGGTTTGCCGCCGTCACCTCGGGGGCTGTCGCCAGCAGGGCATCGCGCGAGGCGGGCGTGATCTGCCCCACCCCGTCAGCCCGACGGAGCCGCAGGAAGAGATAGGCTGAATGGAGTAGGTGTCCATAGCCGCTCAGGATGACGGCCTGGATGTCCGAGAAAATCAAAGGTTCCGCAGGCCCGTCGGCCTGCACGTCGGGTGCCGCCGCCGTCCTTGGGGTCGTCGCCTCTTTTTGCATCGTTTCCGCGCTCCTCACGCAGTTCTTGCCCGGCCAGTCGGTCACAGCGCGCCCAGCAGATCCTTTTCTGCGCCACGCGTCGGCACCTGACACAGACGCAGTGCATCTCGCTGGTTGACGACAGTGACATCAGGATAAGCGCTGTACCACACCTGCGTCTCGATCTGGTACTTGCGCGTCCAGTTCTTGAAAGCCTCAGCCTGCTTTGACCCTTCCTTGATCAAGTTATGGGTCGGTGGGAACTCCACGGTGTTGCTCCACACGCCGGTCAGGCCCTCCGACGCCCGATCCACGAAGTCGCCAAGATAGTTCTCCCAGCTCCCATCAAAATTCGAAAAGAACAGCAGTCGGTCACCGCCCTCGATCAGCATCCAGCGGGCGAAATGGATGGTCGGAATGCCGCCCAGGTCTCCCTGGTTCCACTTGAAGCGGGCGAGGAGGTCTATCGCGGCGAGGACGACGTTCAGCGTGACGCGGCGGAACCGGCCTGGTTTGACCGGGACGACATGCGTCATCTGGTTCTGGACCTTGTGGTCCTCCCAAACGCGCAGCTCGCGCAGGTGATCGAGCGTCGGCGGGGTCGTCTCCTTCCACTTCTCCCCGTTCACCCCCCAGTCGGCGGCCTCATGGCGATGCAGCAAGTCTACGGCGGCTTTGCCCAGGCAGGCCAGAGACGCCGCGCCGAGCAGCCCGAGAACAGGCGAGCGGCGGCCCAGCAGGGACAGCCCGCCGCCGACTGCCCCGACTACGCCCATGAGGATCAGAGGCAATTGCCAGTTCGGCGGCGGGCCGGAGATGGAAGGAATGGGTGATGCGCCCTTGCGGATGGCAGCGATCTCGTGCGCGGCGGCCTGTGCATCCAAAGCCTCACCCCGGTTCGCCCGCGCCGGCCTGACTACCGCATCAACATACGCCTCCATACGGCCATGGGCGGCAACGGCGTCTTTGAGCTGCTGGACGGTCCGGCCACGACAGGCGATATGCCGGGCGCCGTAGGGGATACGCCGACTCAGGAAATACGCCGCCGCCCGACCCCTGTCGCCAGGTCCCGGCCAGCTTTCACAGTGCGAGTAGATGGCATCGAGGGCGTCTATCGCTCCCCCAACCGCATCTCTGATGAGAGTCTCATCGGGGCCGTCATGGTCGGTGCCGAAGGCCAGTAGGGAGGGCGGGCCGCTCGAGTCCTGGGGGCTGGATGAGGGGATCACGGTCCAGCGGGCGAAGTGGATGTTTGGGAACCGGGCGAACTGGATGTGGGTATTCCCCTCGATGTCCCTCCCGATGCTGGTCAGAAGGTCCTTCAGGGATTGTTCCCTGCCGCGCACGACCGGCGCAATGATCGTCATACTGCGTTGCTGTGGCTGCATAGCTTGCACTCCTCTTGGAATTTTATCCCTCGGTGGTACTAATGCAAGGATAGTGCGCTTATTTCTGTGGCCCCATCCCCTATTCCTTCTTTTCCGAGACACATGCGACACTTTTTCTGTTATAATACACCCAGCGGCATGTAAGCTCTCTTGGTGCCGAGAAAAACAAATGACATGGCAGCAACACCCCTTCGCCCTAAACTCGGGCGGGAGTATCCGCCGCCCGACGAGGCGGCGGACATTGCCCAGGTTCTCGCGATCATGCGTGGCCAGTTCGAGCACAGTTTCCCGCCGGGCTGCCCTGGCCCCGTCCGCCGCGACCAGCACCCCAAGGCGCACGGCTGTGTGCGGGCCGTGTTCACGGTTGCGGACGATCTGCCGCAGGAGCTGCGCCACGGCCTCTTCCAGACCCCGCGCTCCTATGACGCCTGGGTCCGGTTCTCCTCCAGCTCCCCGCTGATGACCCCAGACACCAAGCGGGACGCCCACGGCATGGCGATCAAGCTCCTGGGCGTACCCGGCCTCAAGGTGCTGGACGAGGAACGGAATGCCCAGACACAGGACTTTGTTTTGGCGAACAGCAACGCCTTTTTCGTCCGCAGCACCAAAGACTATGTCCAGTTCGCGCAGGCCTTCGCCGACAACCGTTTGATGTCGTTCTTCTTCGGGCTAAATCCGCTGCACTGCCGGCTACGCGAGCTGACCAATATGCTGATGGCTGTCGGCAAACAGATCACCAACCCGCTTCAGACCCATTACTGGAGCCAGACGCCCTACCATCTCGGACCCCATGCCGTCAAATACTCCGCCCGCCCCCTCTCGCCCGCCCAGGACCCACTGCCCGATGCGCCCGGCCCGGACTATCTGCGCCAGGCGATGGCGGCAACACTGAGTGGGCAGGAGGTCGTATTTGAGTTCATGGTGCAGGTGCAGACGGACGCGGTGCGGATGCCGGTCGAGGACCCGACCGTCGTCTGGGACGAACGCGTGTCGCCCTTCCGCCGCGTCGCCACCCTCCGCATCCCTGCCCAGGAGTGCGACACGCCCGAGCGGCACGCGTTCGCCGAGAATCTATCGTTCAGCCCCTGGCACTCCCTGCCGGACCATCGCCCGCTGGGCAGCATGAACCGCATCCGCCGTACAGTTTATGACATGATCTCCAGTCTCCGCAACGCCCGCAACGGCGTCCCGCATCAGGAACCTGTGGAAGAGCCGTACGCTGCGCTATAACAGCGGTGGGAGATAAAAGAAAGGGTGGGAGAAAAATGAGACAGATCCTGGCGACCGCGCTCGTGCCGGTTCTGTAGTGGATGCTTCTGGGTGGATGTTTGACGCTGCCCTTGTCTGCGGTAGATTTTCCTGGACCAAGCCCTGAGCGGGCGCAGGAACAGGAGCGAGATAGATGGCACAGACACCAAGCGGAACGCCCCTGGATGGGGCACAGATGACGGGCGAGGAAACGGTACAGAACATCAGCGCGGAGGCGCAGGCACGCGCCCAGGAGGAGTTCGCCGACCTTGCACCCGGCCCCTCCGATCCGCTGCACTTCGGCCCAGACGGCGTGACGACTCAGCTCGGCGAAGACCCCATTTCGGAAGTCAATCCGTTCCAGGAGAGCCGGCCATAACAAACAAGGGGCGCGGCATCTGCCGCGCCCCTTGTTTGTTCGCCGGGAACATAGATTTACGACGAGGGAACCAGCAGGACATCGATTTTCTCGTTCTCCCTCAGCTCATTCTCGA
>JANLUQ010000378.1:0-8309 GCA_031363565.1 Armatimonadota bacterium
TCTAATGGAGCGCCGAGGGTAGTCAGGGAATCGAGGACATTTTCGCCGAGAGGAGCGACGCACTCGTGCAGCACTCTCCAATATCTGGTCGGCATGAAACTATCGGTTGATATCCTGGCCGATGCGATTGGCGCGGGCGCCATCCGCCAAGCCGCTCGGGTTGAGGCAGGCGAGACGGTTTCCCAGGGCATCAACAGGCAACATTGGTCAGAACCCCCATGTGATCTATCTTACTCATTTTCATGGGACTCAGGAACTCACGTCGAATTCGACGCGCAGCCGCAGGTAGCTTTCCACCGGCTGACCATCCCGCGTCGCCGGCCGGAAGGTCCAGCGTTTGGCGGCGTCCAGCGCAAGGCCGTCTAGGGCAGGATTGCCGGTCGAGGAAACCATCTTGACCGTCGCCGTGCCGTCGGCGCGGACGGTGAACAGACCTTCAAAATCGGCGTTCAGGTCGGCATCGCGGAGGTCATCAGGAATGGCCGGGCGCGGCTGCGCGACGGGTGCGGCGGCGGTCAGCAGGGGGATGTGCGGCGCAGGCGGCGGCTTGGGCACAGCCTGAACCGGGGCAGGGACCGGCACGGGCGTCGGAGGCACGGGGGCCGGGACAGGAAGCGGCGGTGTAACCGTGTTGGTCGGTGGCGTCGGCAGCGGAGTCGTCCCAGTCCCGCTGTCCGAAGTCGTGATTCCTGTGTCTCCCCCACCCCCACTAGCGCCCGCGCCGCCTGCTGCTGCGACGACTTTAACCGGGGGAGGGCCAGACAGCGCGCGGCGGGCCGCGATCGTGCGCGGCGCAGCCTTGCGGCCCGGCGGCTTGGCTTTCGCCACCTGCCTCTTTGCCTTCTTCGGCGGAGCGGGCCGCTTCTCCGGCGGCGGCGCTTTGACCAGCTCGATCGGTGTCAGCCGCTGCCCATGGCCGATGCTCTTGAAAACGCCGAACTGCGCCAGGATCGGCAGCAGGATAGCATTGATCAGGACGGCCAGGCCGATCATCTTCGGCAGCAAGTTGTTCTTTTGTCGCCTTCGCCGCATGGCGGACCCCCTCTCCTTCGATCCCTCTTAGGACTGCGTTGCGATGGCGAAACGCTCGACGCCCGCCTTGCGCGCGTTGTCCATGACCGTCGTGACGACGCCGTGACGGACGTTAGCGTCGGCGTTGATGATGACAAGCGTCCCCGCCGAGATGTTCAACGCCTTGAGCTGGGCCGTCTCGTCGGCGATGGCGATGGGCCGCGTGTTCAGGTGCAGGTCGCCGGTCGGGCCGAGTGTCAGGGTCACGTTCTGGGCCGAGTGCCGCTCGCCAGTGCTGGCTTTGGGCAGGGTCACGGGCAGGCCGTTCTGCACGGCCAGGGCGAGCGAGGCAACGATGAAGAACATCAGCAGGAACATCATGGTGTCAATCATCGGAATAATGATAATCTCAGCTTCTTCCGGCTGACGCCGGGCGCGGACTTTCATCATGGTCAGGCCACCCTTCCGGTCAGGAAGTTCGTCAGCTCGGAGCCGTAATACTCCATGTCCTCGACGAAGCGCTTGACGAGGTTGCCAAAGTAGTTGTGAAAGATCAACCCCACCACGGCGATGCTGATGCCCGTCGCGGTGGAGACGAGCGCCTCGCTGACGCCGCCCATGACCGCGGTCGGCGAGGACAGGCCGGAGTGGGCGATTTCTTTGAATGAGGCGATCATACCGGCGATGGTGCCTAACAGCCCGAGCAGCGGGCAGATCGTGATGATAGTCCGCAGGCCAGGCAGATAGTTTTCGAGGGGCGGAATTTCGTTGGCGGCCTCCTGCGACATCGCCATGTCAATGGCCTCGGCAGAGCGGTCGGCGTTCTTCAAACCACGCGCGAAGATGCGGCTGTAAGGGGTCTTGGCGTCCTCCATCAGCCGGGCTGCTGCCGCGCCGTGATCGCCGGGTTTGTAGGACTGCTTGATCTCTTCGAGCAGCTCCTCCGGGTCAATCGCGGTTGCCTTACGGAAGGTGTAGGCCCGCTCCAGGATGATGCCGATCGCGAGGACCGAGCAAAGGATCAGCGGGTACATCATGAACCCACCTTGATGCAGGTAAGTGACGAATGCGTTCATAGCTAGGTTAGTCTCCGTAGGGGCGGTCTAAAAATTCTGTGTCCACTTGATGCCAAGCGTCCGGCCCTGGCCCCATTCGCGGTCGCTGAAGGGGCTGGCCTGCTTGATGACATAGCCGTGGTTGAGGACGTTCAGCGCGGACAAGGCGAACCGGCCCTGCCCGATCTGAGTGCCGAGTTCCAGGTTGAAAATGAAGTGTGCCGGGACACGGTAGAAGTTAGGCAGTCCGGCGTCGCTCTGGCCATAGGGGAAGCCGGACCCATACTCGCCGTCCAGATTGACCGTCTGGCCATGCTTGGCATAGGCTAGGCCGACCGAAGCCGTGTGGGTCTGGTCATGGTCGGCGTAGAAGTAGCCAGGCGGTGCGCCGACGGGGGCAAGGCCGCCGGTGAAATCGCCCGCCGCCCGCGCCCATGAGCGGGCATAGTTAGCATAGAAGGATAGGTCGCGCGTCAGGGACCCGTCCACGGCAAACTCGATGCCTCGGACGTAGCCCTTCTGGACATTGAACGGCTCGCGGATCTGGGTTCCCGCGATGATGTTCTCGTCAATCACGTCCTGCTCAGTCTTGTAGTAACCGCTTAGACTCGTCGTGATACCGCCGTTCTCGTGGGTGTAACCGACCTCGTAGAAGTTATCACGTTCCGGCTTGAAGGCGACGGCGTTCGGGTCGAGCCGCCGGATGTCCTCGATGGGTGCGGGCTGGAACAGGCGGTCGTAGTAGGCATGGAACTTGTCCCGGCCATTGAACGTGTAGGTCATGTTCAGGCGTGGGGAGAGCTGCGACGTGGTCGTATCCGTCTTATGGATGTCGTAGCGGACGCCGTAGTTCACCAGGAAGCGCCCTGGCGTCCAGTCATCCTGGAGGTAGGCGGAACGGTCGCCGCCGGACAGGGCGTGACTATCATTGATCGTCTGTACCCCCGTCGTGCCATTGCCGTTGTCCACAGCGTTCAGCAGGGTGAAGTTCTCCGCGCCGGTCACGGTGCTGATGTCAAACCCGTAGCCGATTTTGTGCCGGGCCGCGACGCGCGTGGCGGCGTCGGTCCGCAGGCCGATGTAGTTCGCATAGCGGTTCTCGAAGGCCGACGAGGGCAGGTTCGCGGGCGTCCCGCCGTCTGCGCTTGCTGGCGTGGCGCCAGCGAGGTCAACGGCAGGGTCACCGGTGTAGCGCAAGCGCGACTGATGGGTGTAAAGGGCGGCAATCACGCCGTTCAATCCCTGTGTGTGCCGCCAGATAAGGTTGGCGAAGTCGCCGTCCTCACGCTGGGTCACATCGCGCCCCGCCGCCTGCTGTAGTTCGTCGTTCGGGAGCTGGAGGTAGGCGTCCGTCCGGGCGGCGTCCAGGATGACGCGGTCGTTGGCTCCGGCCTCATAGTCGAACTTGCCGAAGGCGACCGAGTCCGTCCCTGCGTCGTGCAGCGGGTCTTGCGTCACCGGATCCAGGCGACGGTTCGTGAAGTTCCTCACGCCCGAGATGTAGTATTGGAGGCGCGGGGCGCCGCCGCCAAACTGGACCGTGCTCTGCGATGTCTGATAGCCCGACAGGAGCTGCTCGGCGAAGCCGCGCGGCCTGCCGGGCTGACCCGCACGGGCCGTCACATCGAAGACGGCGGCGAGGTTCTGTCCGTACTGGGCAGGGAAGCCGCCGGTCAGCACACGCAGGGTCTCGATATTTTTGGGATCAATCAGGTCGCTGAACGACCCGGAGACAGACTCGGGCAGAGGTGCACCATCGAGGTAGTAAGTATACTGCCCATGTGATCCGCGAACGTGGAACTCACCGCTCGGGGCGGCGACCGCACCCGCGATGCTGGAAGTAATCAGGTGAGCAAACCCCTGGTCGGACTTATTGCTGGTCACGTTCAGGCGAATCACCTGTGCCCCGCCGACATTGCGCGGCACGAGGACAAGCCGGTGCGCGCCGATGCGGATGACGATGATCGGGGCGTGGCTCGGGTCGAAGATGTTGCTGGTCGGGACGGCGAGCAGCGCGGCATTAAGAGCCGCATTAGGAGCCGGCGGCGTCTGTGCGGTCGCAGCATTGGGTGAGGCCGCTAGACAGGCGGCGACCAGCGCCAGCGCGCGGCGAGGGAGTCGTGACATGGGGACAATCTTCCTGGGACGTGAAAACGGGCAGAGTTCAGCAGTTCGTCAGGAAGACAGGGGGTGCGCGGGGGGATCTTAAGCGTAGGGCGCGTCGGGCCAGCCGACGGAGGGCCGGCTGCGGGCGGGGCTGAAGGACGAACAGGGGTGACTGGACCTGACAAATCAAAAGGGCGCCGGTCTGCATCCCCTGGGTCCACTGGCAGGCCGCGCAGGTGTCGGTGGGGGCGGCAGCGGTTAGGTGGCGCAGACTGTAAGAGGCATGTGGAAATGCCCCCTCATCCGTGTGATGGAGGACGCCGTCGGTCCCCATCCATCCGCAGATCAGGACGAGGAGCCAGGCCGTCGCGCAGGCGAGCAGGCGTTTGTAGGAGCGGGAGCGTGTCATGGACGTTTTTATTGTACCTTGACTCTAACGAAATTCGGCACCGAGAAAGTTCCAGGCAGGAGAATGGAGGCGGCGGGGCGAACCTATATGGCGACCGTCGCGACCCACCTTGAAGTGCCGAGGTAAGAGGCCCGCAACAGCCCATGAAACGTAACAGCCCATGAAACGCTCCGCACCCCAAAATCATATCCCAGAAGATGGTGCCGCATGGGCCGCCTTCCTCCTGCGCTCTATCCTGGACGGCTGGCTATCCGCCGCGCCCGACCCGACGGGCCTGTTCCACCCATTCCTAGACCGGGGATGGAACCGGGTGGAAGGCGGGCCACTGACGCTGGTAAGCCAGTGCCGCCTCATCTACAACTTCTCGCGTGGGTACGAGGTCTTCGGCGAAGGGAGCTTTGCGGTAGCGGCACATCGCGGAATAGAGGCATTACAAACCTATTTCCGTCTAGGACCGGGCCTGTACCGCTGGGCAGTGACAGGCGCGGGCGAGGAGGCGAGTGCGGCGCTCGACTCGTATGGGCACGCCTTTGTCATTCTGGCACTGGCGACAGCGGCACGGGCATTCGGCAACACCGTCCTGGCGTACCAGGCCCTGGAAACATGGCAGGCGACATCCAGGACATTCACGGATGGATATGGTGGGCTGGTCTGGAAAGCGGGAGACACGGCGGGGGCAACGCGCTCGCAAAACCCGATGATGCACATGTTCGAGGCGTTGATGGCCCTGCACTCGGTTGACATAACCGGAGAGGCACGAGAGGCGGCGCAGACACTGCTGACATTCATGCATTCATTGGCGGATTTCGGGTCGGGAATGCTGGTCGAAACGCACACGGCAGACTGGCAGCCGCAGGCGGCGGAGCGTGGGGGCGTGATAGACCTGGGCCACGCCTTCGAGTGGGCGTTTCTGCTGTCGGAGTGGGCGACAGTCACAGATGATGCGGACATGCTGCCTATTGGCGCGCGTTTCCTGCGCGTCGGCATAGAACGGGGCGTAGATGATGACGGCGGTGTGCGCGCGTCATGCGACCAAAGCGGCCGGAACGTTTCCCCGCTCAAGGGCCTTTGGCAGCAATGCGAGGCGATCCGCGCTCTGAGCCGTTATGCTGCTCGCCACGCCTCGCCACAAGCCGACGCCACACTGCAGCGGACGCTACGATTTTACAAAGAACGCTTTGTGGACACAGAATACGGCGGCGTGTTCGCCGCCCCACCTCGGCTGGACAAAGGGGACGCCTGGAAGCTGGATTACCACACAGTCGGCATGTGCCTGGAACTAATGGCAAGAGAGGAAAGCAACGATGAGTGACACGAGCTATCGGGTCGGGTTTATCGGCGTGGGCAAGCCCTGGAAGAGCGAGGGCGCGACCGGCTTTGGCATGGCCCATCAGCATGCAGACGGTTATGTGCGGACGGGCTGCTGCACCCTGGCCGCCTGCGCGGACCCGAGTGAAGGTGCGGCGCGGTTCTTCGCGGAGAAGTATGGCGTCCCGCGCACCTACAGCGATCCTCAGACCATGCTGGCCGAGGAAAGCCTAGACATCGTCAGCGTCTGCACCTGGCCGCATCTGCATTCGGCATTGACCATTGCCGCCGCCCAGTCGGGGGTCAAGGCCATCCACTGCGAGAAGCCGATGGCGACGACATGGGGCGAGGCGAAGGAGATGGCCCGCGTCTGCGAGGAGAACGGGGTCAAGCTGACATTCAACCATCAGCGCCGGTTCCTGGGATCATTCCAGGCCGCGCGGGCGCAGGTGCAGGCGGGGGCCATCGGGGAGCTGACGCGGATCGAGGGCAACTGCGGCGACCTCTACGATTGGGGCACGCACTGGCTGGACATGTTCTTCTTCTACAACGGCGAGAAGGCGGCGAAGTGGGTGCTGGCTCAGGTGGACAGCCGCGAGGAGCGCAAGATCTTCGGCGTCCCTATGGAAAATCAGGGCCTATGTGAGTTCCAATTCGAAAACGGTGTTCGGGCGTTCCTCGCGACCGGGAAGGACTCGAATGAACCCGCCGCCCACCGGCTGATCGGCACGGAGGGCATGATCGAGGTGCAGGGGAACGCACCCCATGTGCGCCTGATGAATGGGGCGGCAAACGGCTGGCAGACCATCGAGCAGCCAGACGATCTGCACGGGCCGGATGCGGTGGAGCGCGCCATTGCGGACGTGGTGGATGCGCTGGCAGCCGGACGCGAGTCCATGCTGTCGGCCCGGAACGCCCTGCGTTCCACGGAAGTCATCTTCGCCGCCTACGAATCCAGCCGCCGCCGGGGCCGTGTGGACCTGCCGCTGATGCAGGACGACAATGCGTTCGCCTCGATGCTGGAGCGCGGTGAGATCGGGCCGGGGGTGGTCCCAGAATAATGGCCTGTAGGGGCGAACCTTGTGTTCGCCCTTCCTTTGGCGTGTTCGCCCCTACGACCCAAGGGTTACGGCCGCACCTGTTCTTGGGCGGCGATGATCTGGTCAGCCAGTCGGTTGAAGCCCTCGTCCACGGTCTGTCGGGCTGGGTCGGCTCCGTACCAGGCCAGGACCTCGTGTGCGCCCCAGGACAGTGGGATAGTCGCCGCGAAGTCCGGGACGAAACGCTTAATCTTGGCGTTGTCGAAGATCACACTATGGGTCTTGTCGCCCAGCAGGCCTTCGCCGCCCATACCCTCGAAGGCCGAGAGGTTGACCGAGGGAACGGGAACGATCTTCGCTTCCGTACCCGCGGCGTGAGCAAAGATCTGATAAATCTGGTTCCAGGTCAGTGTCTCGTCGGACGTGATATGGAACGTCTCGCCTAAGGCGCGGGCGTTCCCAAGCAGGCCAACAAAGCCCTTGGCAAAGTCTCGGTGGTGGGTCATCACCCAGAGCGAAGAGCCGTCGCCGTGGACGATGACTTTTTTGCCCTTCCGCATTCGATCAATCACAGTCCACCCACCAGTCATCGGCAGGAGAGTCCGGTCGTAGGTGTGCGAGGGCCGCACGATGGTTATGGGGAAATTTTCCTGACGATAGGCGCGAATCAGGCGCTCCTCGCAGGCGATCTTGTCGCGGGAGTAGCCCCAGAATGGGTTCGCCATCAGAGTAGATTCGGTGATGGGCAGGCTGGCTGGCGGCGTCTGATAGACCGAAGCCGAGCTGATAAAGATGAACTGCTCGGTCCGCCCCCGGAACAGTTCGATGTCAGCCTCGATCTGGGCGGGCGTGAAGGCGATCCAGTCTACTACAGCGTCGAACTGGTGGTCGCCCAGGGCATCCCGGACGGATTGCGGGTCGCGTATGTCGGCATTGAGCGTCTCTGCCCCATCGGGGATCGGGCGGGTTGACTTGCCCCGGTTGAGCAGGTATAGGTCGAGGCCCTTTTCCAGCGCCAGGGCGGTGCAGGCGGAGCTGATGATGCCGGTGCCGCCGATAAACAAGACTTTTGGTTTCATGGCGTCCCAATACGGCGGCGCGGGCGAGTTTTCCTGCCGACAGCACCAATATCCCGACCGTCACGCCCACCGTCGTCGTCCCCTTTTTCAGCAAGCCTCCCACGCAGGACACCGTCGCTGTCCTGGTCACGGACTACGGCGCTGGGGGGCACAACGCAGCGGACGCTGGCCGTCAAGCGTCTGGGGCTGGTAAGTGATGTTACGCACGGGCTTTGGCTGGGCCGTGAATACCCCGCCGTGAACGGCAGGTCTGGGGGGCGCAGACGCCGACCGCCCGGTGGGCGGAAGAAGCGCACGCGTG
>JANLUQ010000385.1:0-1803 GCA_031363565.1 Armatimonadota bacterium
TCTATCAAGAGGTGCCCTGGCCCCCATTTACCCACCCTTCCCTCTGAGGGGAGGGTCGCGACTTGTCGCGGGGAGAGGATCAGATCCCTCCGAGGGGAGGGTCGCGACTTGTCGCGGGGAGAGGATCAGATCCCTCCGAGGGGAGGGTCGCGACTTGTCGCGGGGAGAGGATCCACCCTCCCTCCGAGGGGAGGGGCGGCGCGCAGCGCCGGGGAGAGGACATGACCGAACTTCTCAAAATCAATCCAGCCGACCCCGACCCGGACATCCTTGCCCGCGCCGGGGACATCCTGCGCGCGGGCGGCCTGGTCGCCTATCCGACCGAGACCGTCTACGGCCTGGCCGCAAGCGCCTTCGTCGTGGATAGCGTCGCGCGCGTCTTCGAGGCCAAGCAGCGGCCCTTCCATCAGGCCCTGCCCGTGCAGATCGCCGATGCCGCCGAAGTCGAGACCTTGGCGCGCGCCGTCCCCGCCGAGGCCAAACGGCTGATCGCCGACTTCTTCCCCGGCCCTTTGACACTCGTCCTCTGGCGGCTGCCCTCCGTCTCGCTCACCGTGACCGGCGGCGGCAACACCATCGGCCTGCGGATGCCCGATCACCCGGTCGCCCTGGGCATCCTGCGCGCCTTCGGCGCTCCGGTCGTCTGCCCCTCGGCGAACCTCACCGGCCGCCGCGCGCCGATGTCCGCCCGCGATGTTCTGGACGACCTGGACGGCCGGATAGACTTGGTCCTGGACGGCGGGGAGACGGCGGACCGGACTCCGAGCACCGTCCTGGACCTGACGACGCGGCCCGCCCGCCTGCTCCGCGAGGGCAAGATCGGGCGGGCCGTTTTAGAGGCTTATGTAGAGATCGAATAGGGGCGAGGTCCCCCTATCCTTCCTCCGCTGTCACGCATTCTCGTACACATTCCCCGCCACATCCATGCCCCGTGCCAGCCAGAGCGCGTGGCCGATGTTCTTCTCCGGGTAGACCGTTGTCGTCGTCGGGAAATAGCGCATCGTGTATCCCGCCCGGCGCTTGTCCGATGTATTCGCCCGCGCCCCGTGCATGATCCGCGCTTCGTGCAGGCTGCACTCGTCCGGCCGCAGCTCGAAGTAGACCGCCTGCGCCTCGTCCACCTTGTCCGCCTTGATCTGCGTCGGGAAGATATTGCCTGCCGCATCCGCCACGGCCTCATACTCGGAGAAGCCACCCTGCTGGCTGCCGGGAATGACCGCCATGCAGCCATTCTCCCTCGTCGCCTCATCAATCGCCAGCCAGACCGTGCAGATCCCCTCCATCGTGGACGTCCGCCCGTTCCAGTACGACGAATCCTCGTGCCACGGCGTCGCCTTGCCCGTCTTTGGGTCCTTGGAGATGAAGTGGCTGGCCCATAGCCCGATGTTCGGCCCGACCACCGGCTCGATCAGGTCCAGGACCTCGGCGGACAGCAGGAACTCCAGCAGCCGGGCGTCGCGCGTGTGGATCATGTCCATCCCGCCGGACCCCTCGCGGGCCAGGTTCTCCTCGAAGATCGCCCGCAGCCGGGCGAACTTGTCCGGCGCGAACAGTGGCTGCTTGACCAGCGTGTAGCCGTCGCGCGCATACTGCGCGGCCTGCTCGGGCGTCAGGCACGGGGAACTTGATGTGGTTGTCGTCATCGGCGTGGCCTCCAGGGAAACAAGATGCCGCCATTATACAGGGGTTTTGCGGGCGGCGCAAGTCTCCTCTCCCCGCGACAAGTCGCGACCCTCCCCTCGGAGGGAAGGGGGTGTGGTGGGGGCCAGGGTACGTCTTAACGAAAGGCCCTCCGGTCACGGC
>JANLUQ010000422.1:0-8208 GCA_031363565.1 Armatimonadota bacterium
AGTCGCTGCGCGTTGGCGAACGCGCAGCGGAGGCCCACATGAGTCCGTCTTTTGCTGCTTTTATGCCTTAGCCAGCAAATCCATGATAGGCTTGCCTACCCCGTCGTGGGTGACGTAGAAGGGGCGCTTCTCGATGAGGTAGGACAGCTTAGGGGAGATGCCCAGCGCGTGGTACAGGGTGGCGTGCAGGTCCTCGATGACGACGGGGTTCTCGATGGTCTTGCAGGGGCGCTCGTCCGCCGTCTTGCCGTAGACGTAGCCTTTTTTGACGCCGCCGCCGAAGAGCAGGACGGAGCCGGCGTCGGTGAAGTGGCGGTGCATCCCGTAGTGTTTCAGCTCGGTCAGGGTGTCCGGCACCGTCACCTGGTCCTTGACCTTCTGGTCCGGCTTGCCCTCGGTCAGCATGTCGCGGCTGAACTCGCTCGCCAGCACGATCAGTGTTTTGTCGAGCAGGCCGCGCTGTTCCAGGTCTAAAATAAGCTGGGCGACGGGGGCGTCAATCTGCTTTTTGAGGTCCGCCATGCGCGTGTGACCATTGTCGTGCGTGTCCCAGTTGAGGAACGGGACGTATTCGGTCGTGACCTCGACGTAGCGCGCGCCCGACTCGACCAGACGCCGGGCCAACAGGCAGCCCTGCCCGAAGCGGCCTGTGTTGTAGGTGTCGTAGGAAGCCTTCGGCTCTAGGGTGAGATCGAATGCCTTGGCGGCGGGCGAGCTGAGGAGGCGGTGCGAGTTGTCGAGCGAGCGCAGCAGCGACTCTCGCTGGTAGTCGCTCCCGGCCTGGGTGATGGGGCTGTCGGCGACCAGGCGCTTGTAGAACTTCGTCCGGCTCTCGAACCGGCCGGGCGTCATCCCATGCGGTGGGCGGACTGCCTCGACGGCCTGGTCTGGGAAGGGCAGGTTGAACGGGCCGAACTCGCTGCCCAAGAACCCCGCCGTCGTGAACGCTTTTAGCTCCTCGCCCTCGCCCAGGTCGAAGCGCTGCCCGATGTTGATGAAGGCGGGCACGGCAGGGTTTTTGGGGCCGAGTGTCCGGGCGATAATCGCGCCCAGGTGCGGCGCGGCGACAGTTTGGGGCGGGGCATAGCCGGTGTGCCACTGATACTGATGGCGGGAGTGCAGGATGAAGCCCAGGTCGCCCGCCCGGTAGGAGCGGATGACGGTCCCCCGGTTCATGACGGCCCCGATTCTTTCCAGCCCCTGTGAGAACTGGATGCCGTCCACAGCGGTCGGAATGGCCGGGAACGTGCTGAGGACGGCGTTCGCGGGCATCCCCGGCGTGAACGGGGCATAGCGCTTGGGGTCGAAGGTCTCAGTGTGGGCCATTCCGCCCGCCATCCAGAGAACGATGACGGCATCCGCCGTCGGCGCGATCTTCGGCTCCGTGGCGGCAAGGAGGGCGCGTGGATAGCCTGCGGCCAGCGCGGCGAGCGTCGCGGCGCTTGCGGTTTTGAGGAAGTCGCGGCGGGTAAAATCGTGGGTTTGGGTCATGGGTGAGCCTCTAGTGTCGAGATGAAAGGGCGCATTATTCGGAGGGCGCATTATTTGGAGGGCGCATAATTCAGAGGGCGCGGCAAGCGGCGCCCCTACAGGGCGATATGTCGGGGCGCTGTTCACCGCGCCCTCTTTCTGGCTTAGTATACCAACTGGAATTCCGGGAGCATTACCAGCGCCCAGAGTAGGTCTTGCACGCCCTCCGGGCGGACAGGGGACCCGATCTCCGCCAGCGCAGCCTTGCGCTCGGCCAATGTCGGGGGACGGCCCAGCGCCTGTAGGTACAGGGCGTTGACAAGGTGCGTAGGTGGCTGTGAGCGGTCGGCAGTAGTCCATCGGGCTGCGCCTGCATCCAGCATCCCGGCCAGCGTCTCGCCGTTGGTCAGTTCAAGCGCTTGCAGGGTCGTCGCCGCCGTCAGGCGCTCGGTGACGACCTGCTCACGGTTGGGGCGGCCCAAAGCGCGCTGGAGTGGGTCCGCCTGGGCCAAAGCGGCGCGCGTCTCGACGAGGGAGCGGTCGCCGGTCAGCACGAAGAAGGCCAGCGTGGTGATGCCCTTACCCTCTTCAAGTGCGCCCATGTCCGGCCCGGCGATGGCACGGAAGCGGGTCAGGCCGGGCGGCAGCAGGTAGGTGATGGCGGAGTTGGCATGGGTACCGATGCCGCCCGCGAAGGTCTTGCCGTCCAGGCGCAGCGGCTTCGCGATGACGTTCTTGTCAATCTGCACCGTGCCGTATCCCGTCGTCGCCGACGCCCACTTCAGGTCGGTCAGCTTGATCGTGCCTTTCGGGCCGGTCAGCGTCGGCTCGGCCCAGTCCGCCCAGTCGTCTGCGAACGAGCTGCTTCCCCCATTCGTCACCACCAGGGAAAGGGTCTGAGCGCCGGTGATGTCTATGTCAATTGGGACCGACCCGGACTTGATAACGCCGCTCTGGAACTTCGTCACTCCCTGCCGGCCAAGCGTTGGCTGGGGCTGACCATTGACGATCTGCAGCGGGCTGGCCGGACTGGACCACACGCCAGTGAGCCGCGAGACCGCGTCGCAGAACTGCTCCGCCGACATTCTTTTGACCGTGGGGCCGGTGAAATGATAGTCCTCGGCGCGCTCCGAGGGCTGGCCGACGGCGGGCATCTGGTAGGCGCGGGAGGTGACGATCAGGCCGATGGTGCGCTTGACATCGTAGCCGTGGTCGGCGAAGTCCGAGGCCAGCCAGTCCAGCAGGTCCGGGTCCCAGGGGCGGCTGTCCATCTCATCGGTCGGCTCGACCAAGCCGCGCCCCATCAGCTTCGCCCACAGGCGGTTGACGAAGGTGCGCGTCAGCCGCCCGTCGCGCGGGCCAGTCAAGGCGGCGGCAAGCTGAGCCATGCGCTTCTCCCGGGGGGCGCTGCTGTCAATCGTGCCCAGGGTGGGATAGATGAACTTGATCGGCGCGGCCTGCCCGGACGGCTTGTCGCAGCGGACCATTTCTAAAGGGCCATTCGAGGGCGAGTAGACGCCCGCCATGCCATAGGCGTCGGCCAGCTTCCAGGAGGAGACAAAGCTGTTGTGACACGACGCGCATTTGAGGTTGACGCCCAAAAAGACCTGCGAGACGTTCTGCGCGGCCTGCATGGCGGGCGTCTGGCTGGCATTGACCGTGCCGCGCCAGACGATACCGTTGGTGAAGCCCGCCGAATCTGGGGTGGGGGCGACCAGTTGGGCCACGAATTTGTCATACGGCAGATTGTGCCAGAGCGCGCCGTAGAGCCAACCGGTGATCTGCGTTCTGCCGCCGTCAATGTAGCCCGTGCCGGCGTAGTCGTTGCGGAGCATGTCGTTCCAGAACGTCAGCCAGTGGTCGGCGTAAGCGGTGTCGTCGCCCAGAAGCCTTTGCACGAGCCGTGCCCGCTTATCGGGGCGGCGGTCACGGACGAAGGCGTCCAGCTCGTCGGGTTGCGGCAGGAGGCCGATGGTGTCGAGGGAGACGCGCCGCGCGAATGTCCGGTCATCCGTCAGGGTGGGTGGGACGATCTTGTTGGCGGCGAAGTAGGACTGGAGGAGCCGGTCAACCGGGTTGGTCAGGCCTGACCCTGGCCGAGCAAGCGGCAGCTTCGGGTGGCGCGGCGCAAGCGGCGGCGTCCACAAGGCGGTCTTGGCGCTGCCGAACGACACGCCCTGGTCTATCCAGGCCCGCAGCAGGCCGACCTCGACAGGCGTCAGGCGCGGCCCGCGCGCGGGCATGACCTCACCCGGCACCTCGCCTTGAACCAGCTTGATGAGGTAACTCTTAGCGCTGCTGCCCGGCACGACGCCGGGGTGGACCTGCCCGCCGGTCAGGACGCCCTCGCGGCTGTCAACTGCGAAGCCGCCCAGGCGAGTCCCGTTGCCGTGGCAGGCGTAGCAGCGGGCGACCAGCAGCGGCTTGACGTCCTTGTCATACGAAACTGGCCCCGCCGCCGCAAGCGGAGGCGGCGGGGACGCGGCCGGCGGCGCGGACAGCCCTGCCAGGCCGATGATGCTCAGGAGGCCGACTGTCCATAGGATCCAGTGGGCACGGTTTTTCCAGTTCTCGTGGGTTAAGCGCAATGGAATTACTTTCTTTCAGATCACCCTCCGCTCCCAATTCTGGGGGAGCCGGAAGGAAGTCCTCTCTAATCCTAATCCCCCAGAATTGGGGGCTAGGGGGTAATCACGCCAGCAGGGCGTCAATCGGGACGCCTTTGCCGTTGTTGGTGACATAGAACGGGCGCTGCTCGGTGACGTAGTTCGTATCGGCAGGGATGCCTAGTGCCTTGTAGATGGTGGCGTGGACGTCTTCTAGTCGCACGGGGTTTTCGATGGGCAGGAGCGGGTGGGCGTCGGCCGTCTTGCCGTAGACGAAGCCTTTCTTGAAGCCGCCGCCGAAGAAGAGCATGCAGTTGCCGCTGCTGAAGTGGCCGTGGAAGCCGTACATCTTCTCGTTCTGGATGACGAGGTCCGACCCCGTGGAGCGCTCGGCGAAGCCGAACGCCTCCGTCCCGGCGGCGGGCTGGTTGGCGATGGTGCGGCCGAATTCGCTCATCACAACGACCAGGGTGCGGTCCAGCAGTCCGCGCTGGTTAAGGTCGCGGATGAGCTGGGCGATGGGCCGGTCTATCTGCGCCTTCATAGCCTTCATGCGCGATTGGCCGTCGGCGTGCATGTCGAAGCCGCCGAACGGCTCGTACTGGTACTCCACCTGCACGAACCGCGCGCCGCTCTCGACCAGACGCCGAGCGAGGAGGCAGCCGAAGCCGAAGCGGTGGCCGACATCGTAGGCTTTGAGCGTTTCCGGCCTCTCCTCCTCGGCGAACTTGAAGGCGCGCTTGACCGGCGAGTCCATCATGGCCCGCGCGTCTTCCATCACCTTGACGTAGTCCTTGACAGGGTGCGCCGTCTGCAAAGCGGTCGCGGACAGGCCGGTGATGGCCTCCAAATAGTGCTGCCGCCGGTCCAGCCGCGTCATGTCCATACCGGCGACGGCCTTCAAGGTCGGCAGGCCCTGGGCCGGCTCGGGGATCATAAACGGCGCGTACTTGACCCCGTAGAAGCCCGGCCCCATGAACCCGTTGATGAACAGGAATTCTTCATTGCTGGTGTTGATGTCTCGTCCGATATCTATGTAGGCGGGGATATTCGGGTCGCGCCGCCCCAAAGTCCGGCTGACGACTGCGCCGAGGCTGGGAGCCTCTACCCCGGCGGGGAACAGGTAGCCGGTCATCATGTAGTATTGGGCTTTAAGGTGGATCGCGCCGAACTTGGTCTTGTTGGTTAGGCTCCTTAAAATCGTCCCCTTGTCCATGACCGAGGCGATGTTTTCCAGCCCCGCCCCCAGCCGGATGCCGTCGGCGGCGGTCGCGATGGACGGGCAGGTGCCGAGGATGTCGCCCCCCTTCATGCCCTGGACATAGGGGGTGAACTTCTTCGGGTCCCAGGTGTCCGTCTGGGCGACGCCGCCGGGCAGCCAGATGACGATGACCGAGTCCGCCGTCGCCTTCGGTTTGGCGGCGGGCGTCTTGACGGTTGCCGCGTCAGCGGCGCTCCCGCCGAGCAGGTTCAGCGCGCCCGCTGTGCCAGCGGCTAGGCCCATCTGGAGGAGGCGGCGGCGCGTCAGGGTGGGTTCATTCTGGTCCAGCATAATGGCCTCGCTTACCTGTTGTTCGCCGTCACGCCCGGCCAGTCGTCCGTGCGGAAGGGCAGGGCGGGCAGGCCCGCCTTGTTGTAGAGGCTGATCGCCGGGTCGGCAGCCCAGGCGTAGCGGACGGCGACCGGGGCCGCGACTTGGGCCGACGAGACGACGATGGCGTCACCATCAATGTGAGCGTCGGCGGGGACGAACTTCCGGTCCGCGCCGGCGATGGTGAAGCCCGTCAGCAGGGCGTCAGCCTTCGACGTCAGGCCGCCGCCGAGGTGGGTGAAGGTCAGACGGACCGCGCCGCCGTCAACAGTCATGGCTTTGTAGAGCGGGCCGGAGTCTTCGACTTTCTCCCCAAACGCCTGCGCCTCGGCGATGAGGGCCAGGCGGCGTCCGACTTCTTGCTTGTTCTTGGGGTGGATGTCGCTGGCGTCGCCGATATCAATGGCCGTCGCAATGCCGACGTTCGGGACGTTCTTCGCCGTCAGCCACTGCGCCTCCTGCAGCTCCGGCCACGAATCGCCGCCGGGTGCCCAGTTGGCGAGCTGGACGATGTAGAAGGGGAAATTGCCCTCGCCCCAGCGCGCCCGCCAGTCTCCGATCATCGTTGGCAGTAGGGTCCGGTACTGGTAGGCCCGCCCGGCGTTGGCCTCGCCCTGATACCAGATCGCGCCCTTGATGCCGAAGGGGATGAGCGGGTTGACCATGCCGTTGAAGAGCGTCGTCGGCGTGTTCTGATCCACGGGGCCGTGCGGCAGCGGCGTCGCCTTCGTCAGTGACACGCCCGCCTGATACTGCCACGGCCCGACGAGCGATACTGTCCGGCCCCCCGGCACCTCCAGCGACAGGCCCGCCGGGTCGCCGTAGATGCCGCCCTTCCCACCTGTGTCGAGGACGCGGATGATGAGTGTGTTTGGCCCGGCCTTGAGGACACCGGCGGGGATATGGTAGGCGCGCGGGACGTTGTAACCCTCCGTCGCACCTACCTGTGTACCGTTGACCCAGGTGGTGTCGTTGTCGTCCGCCAGGAAGTGGAGCGTCACGTCTTTACCCGCCGCGTCAGCGGGCAGGTCAACCGTCCTGCGGAACCAGATAATGCCATTGAACTGGCTCAACTCGGGAATGCCTGCGTCCTGAAAAAGCACGGGCAGGGCCATCGTCGGCCAGGCCGAAGCGTCCGTCGCCGGGTCGGACCATTTCGCCGCCGCGCCGGGGTCGTTCTTTGTGTACCAGGCGCTCATTTGCTGCGCCATGCTCGTTGTGACACTGCCACTGCCACCGCTGCCGAGCTGTGCGACGACGGCGCGGAAGTCCGGCATCTTCGTCAGGGCCGGGCCGCTGGTCCACGCCTCGGCGGGCGTCCCGCCCCAGTCAGTCTCGATCAGGCCGATGGGGACATGCTGGTTCTCATAGAGGTCGCGCCCGAAGAAGTAGCCGACGGCGCTGAAGCCGTTCCACCCGCCCTGCCTGACGCTCTGCGGGGTGCAGACCACCCAGGGCGCGACGGGGGCGGTAGTCTGTGGGTCCAGTTTGACGTTGTGCTGGACCATGAACAGGCGTATCTTGGGGTAGTTCGCCGCCGCCGTCTCCTGGTCGGCGTTGATGGCGTTGCCCAATCCGAACTCCATGTTGGACTGGCCGGAGCATACCCAGACGTCGCCCACCTGAACATTGACGAGGATAGCGGTCTGCGGCCCCTCCGCCCGCAGTGTGTACGGCCCGCCGGTCGGAAGCAGGGGCAGGTGCGCCATCCATGCGCCGTCCGCGCCCGCCACGGCCGACGCGCTCTTGCCCGCAACGCTGACATGGACTGTCGCGCCGGGCGTCGTCCACCCCCAAACGGGGTCGGACTGGCCGCGCTGGAGCACCATGTCATCGCTGAACAGCGGGTTCAAGAACGGACGGTCGGCAGATGGAGTAGCCGCCTGAGCGATTGCGGGCATGGGGGCGGCAATCGCGGCGCACAGAAGTAAAGCACGAGATAAGGTCTTCATAGACGGTGGTTCCTTACGGTGGTAGAGTTTCGGATCACAAATCTTGCACCATGCCATAAATGGCATGGTCTGTTGGGCTTTCCGGCGGTTACGTCGGACGACCATCACGGCGATAAGAAGCAGTACTTGTAAACCAAGCATGACACACACATAGGCCGTGACGCCTTTCCGATACCGTGTGTATATTATTACGAGCGGCAGCAGCATGTATAGGAAGAAACCTGCGACATGGGGCCAGTATTTCTTTATCATGTAAGCCTTGTCATTTCCCGGATTTCAATCCGGGTCTTCAGAAATACGATTGTCCGCCTCCGCCGACAGAGAGCGGAAGGGCGCGGCAAGCAGCGCCCCTACATCTTCTGTCCACGGAGGGGGACACTTGCCCTACCGCAGCCCTAGATTTCAATCTGGGGTCGACTCACCGAATGTACTGGAACTCCGGGCTGACGGTCAAGGCCCAGAGCATGTCCACGATGGCCGGGCGCGGCGGGACGACGTGGACCACACCGCTGTGGTCGAACGTCACCTTGCCGTCAAACTGGTCGAAAGACAGGCCGCCGATCTCGTGCCCGGCCAGGTCCACGGCGTC
>JANLUQ010000424.1:0-2000 GCA_031363565.1 Armatimonadota bacterium
ATAGAAACAGGCGGCGGCGGAGACGTCCGAGTTCAGAGCTGCCCGGAAGGCCAGATGCCCGCCGATGCAGATGCCCATGACGCCCAGCCGGCCGGTGCAGTGTGGGTCGGCCTTCAAGTAGTCCAGCGCGGCACGGGCATCAGCATCGTAACCAGCCAGCGCCTTGGTCGTCTTGTGGGCATTGCCCCGGTCCGCGCCCACCGTGTCGTAGGGTAGAACGGTCCCAGCCGGCTCCAGCTCGTGATAGATCTCGGGGACCGCCACGACATACCCGCTCCCTGCCAGCAGGGCGGCGGTCCGGCGGATCGGCCCGGTCACCTGAAAGATCTCCGAGAACAGGACCAGCCCCGGATACCGCCCCTCCGCCGCCGGCCGGAATACATGCGTCCGCATCGGCCCATTCGGGGTAGGCAGATCTACAGTTTCAGCGTCTTTGAGGATCATGGCATTGGGTTTTCCAAGAAGTGTGCACCCGACGGGTGTGTACATAGTATAGCATATTGCCCCCGAATGTCCGGGGCGGCACAGAAAACCAGACGCTCCGCTCCGAAGCGCCGGGGTTCACCGATTTTCGTGGTACTATCGTAGTGAAATCCGCGGGCGGGGAACCGATGACGGACACTTTTGGCATACTTTGTGCAAGAGACTAATACCAGAGGGTCGGGACCGGCCCTGCCGCGGTTCCCGTGCGTTCTGGATCCACAGACCCGGCATCCGCAGGCTCTTCAGCGGCGACAGAAAAGGCATTCACTTGACCCTCAGCGACCGGTTTCTTCGACACTTTTCGCGCGTCACGTCGTCCGGGCGGTTCATCCCGGAGATCGATGGCTTCCGATTCATCGCCATCGCCTCCGTGTTCTTGTTCCACCTGACGGGGCAGATGCAGCAGAAGTCACGCCACTTTACAGCGGCGGACACGGCCCACGACTGGCTCGCGGGCCTGACCAAACACGGCGACCACGGCGTCCCGCTCTTTTTCGTCATCAGCGGCTTCATTCTCGGCCTCCCCTTCGCTGTGCAGCACCTCCTGGGGGGCCGGCGGGTCAATATCCGCGAGTTCTACCTCCGCCGGCTGACGCGCCTCGAACCCCCCTACGTCCTCGCCCTGCTGCTGCTGTCGGCCGCGCTGCTGCTGATCAAAGCAGACAACTTTCGCCACCTCCTGCCGCACCTGCTCGCCAGCACCTTTTACCTGCACAACCTCGTGTTCGGGCAGATGAGCACCGTCGACGGCGTCGCCTGGTCACTGGAAGTGGAGATCCAGTTCTATCTCCTCGCGCCGTTCCTCGCACTGCTGTTCACAGTCCGCGATGTGCGGGCACGGCGCGGCTTGCTGGTCGGCCTCAGCGCGCTCGCGACCGTGCTGCAATACCGCTTCTTCTTTGAGGACGGCTCGCGGCTGGTCATGTCGCTGACGTACTTCATCCAGTACTTCCTAGTCGGATTCTTGCTGGCAGACATTTATGTCACCGACTGGCGCCAGAAGCCGGAGCGCCACTGGAAGTGGGACGTGGCGGCGGCCATGACGGTCGGTCTGCTGCTGCTGTCCAGCAAGTCCATGGCGGTCTCGCATCTCGTCCTGCCCTGGCTCGCCCTCGCGCTCTACGTCAGCGCATTCCGCGGCGTCTTCGCCAATGCGGTGGTCACGAACCGCTGGCTCACCACTATCGGTGGGATGTGTTACAGCATCTACCTGCTGCACTTTGCCGCCATCTCGCTGGTGTACCGTTACACGCAGTCGCTGACGATCACCCATCTGTTCTGGCTGAACCTGCTGCTCCAGTCCCTGATCGTCGGCATGGTGACTTTGATGATCTCCGCCCTCTTCTTCATCGGCATCGAGAAACCGTGCATGCAGAAGGACTGGCCAGCCCATTTGTCGAGGTGGGCGCGGACACTCGTGCCACCGTATCGCGAGGGGGCAGCGCCGGAGACCTCCGAATGATCCCCCGATGGTTCAGGCGGGGCCACACAAAGAAGCCCCCCGGCCTGCGCCGGGG
>JANLUQ010000432.1:0-3741 GCA_031363565.1 Armatimonadota bacterium
GCAGGTCTGGGGGGCGCAGACGCCGACCGCCCGGTGGGCGGAAGAGGCGCACGCGTGGATGAAGCGCACGCGTGGGTGAAGCGCATGGGCGGAAGAGGCATATTGGGCGGTCTTGATCCTCCGCCCGCAGGGCGGTTGGCGTCCTCGCCCCTCAGACCTGCCGTTCACGGCGGGGTGTTCACGGCCCGGCGCTCACGGCCCGGCGCTCGCGGCCCGGCGCTCACGGCCCGGCGCTCACGGCCCGGCGCTCACGGCCCGGCGCTCACGGCCCGGCGATCGCGGCCCGGCGCTCACGGTGGGGCGCACACGGCGGGGCGCACAGAGCAAGGCTTGCGTAACATCAGTTAAGGGGTAGGAGTCGTAGAGAGGGCCGCAGGGCGGGGATGCGCCGCGTGGTGCAGGGTGGCGTCGTGGGCCGGATCGGAGGCGCTGTCGCTGTAGATTTCTTCCTTATGCATGCGGATGAAGCCGGACAGTTCCCCTTCAGGGCGCGCCCCGGTGACGACGACCACATACGCCCGACCATTCAAGACGGCGCCGACGAGGTCGGCGAAGGCGGCGACCTTGGGTGTCGTCTGCTTGCGGAGATCGGTTTCTCCCACATGCTTTGTCAGCACAGCGGGTAGTGGGCCATCGCCTGATGAGTAGAGCGTCAGCACGGCGGGGCCGGTGTGGTCGGTATAGGAGCGGGCGACGTGCATCTCGACGGCGCGCACGTCCTGGAGGTTCTTAGTCTCGACCTGAACCGTCGCGCTGGGGTGGGCGAGGTCGAAATCAATGGCCGCCGTCCCTACTGCGGGCGATGGCGTGGCCGGGCTGCCCTTCACGTGGGACTCCAAAGCCGCCTTCCAGGTGATTTTTAGCTCACAGGCGTGGGCGGTGGACGCGGGGCCAAGCGCGAAAGGCAGCAGCGCCAGAGAGATAATCGCCCGTCTCATTGCCAGCATAATTTTTTTGCCCCCACTTGCTAGTACGGATTATTTCGCCGTATGTTCCGTCAGCAACTCCGTCGTTTCTTCGTGCCCGATGAAGCCGCTCTTCTCAGCCTCCGCCGATGCTGCCCAACACCGATCTTCAGGCACTTGTGGGCGCTCAAACTCTTCGTAATTCACCATCACGACGTACTGCCGGCCCATCTTTTCCACCATCACCGGTTCATGCCGCGCCTGCTCTGTAAACTCGCTGAAGCGCTCTTCAACTTCCCTCGCGGATGCCATCTCCCTGCCTCTCCATCATTATGAACCATTCGAGCACAAATTCCAGACCCGATGCCAAATCACACGGCGAGGCTCAGTTAGGAGAGGCTGCGAGGACACTGCGAATCCCTTCCGCACGGGGCTGAACTCTCTTTGGGTGTCCTCTGTTATGTCGCACCAATGGCAGAAAAGCAAAGGGGCCTGCCTCCGAAAGAGACAGGCCCACTCACACTCGCTTCGCTCAAGGGAACTAAGCGGGCTTGATCTCGACGGTCGCGCCTTCGGCTTCCAGCTTGGCCTTCATGGCGGCGGCCTCGTCGGCGTTCAAGCCTTCCTTGACAGCCTTCGGGGCGCTGTCCACGAGGTCCTTGGCTTCCTTCAGGCCCAGCGCGGTGATCTCGCGGACGACCTTGATGACGCTGATCTTCTTGTCACCGGCGGCGATCAGGACCACGTTGAATGAGGTCGGGGCCTCCTCGACGGGCGCGGCGGCGGCGGCAGGGCCACCGGCAGCGGCGGGGGCAGCGGCGGTGACGCCGAATTCGTCCTGAAGCTGCTTGACGAACTCGCTGAGTTCCAGAACGGTCATGCTCTTGATGGATTCCATCATTGCGGCGGTATCGGCCATGGTCTAATTCTCCTTGTGTTAAATAACGTGTGTCGAGCGGTTTTATCCACTCCTAGACTTCTCTCATCTTAGACTTCGCTTAGGCTGCGGCAGCCTCTGCTGCCGGCTCGCCCGCACCCTGCTTGTCCGCAATGGCCTGCAGCGTGAAGACGAAGTTCGAAATGATGCCGCTCAAAGTGCCCACGAAGCCCGAGATGGGCGACTGGAGCGATCCGATCATCTGTGACAACAGGACCTCGCGCGGCGGGACCTTGGACAATGACTCCACCTGGGCGGCGCTCAGGATGCGGCCGTCCATGACGCCGGCCTTGACGGACATCGCTTTGTGGTCGCGGGCATAGTCCAGCAGGATCTTGGCGACGGCCACGGGATCGGCCTTGGCGAAGCCGATGGCGGTCGGGCCGGTCAGGAACTCGCCCATCTCGGCGATCGGCATGGCATCTCCGGCGGCCAGCTTGAACAGGGTGTTCTTGACGACCCGGTACTCGGCATCTACGTCGCGCAGCTTCTTGCGAAGCTCGGTCATCTCGGCCACGGATAGGCCCCGGTAGTCGGTCAAGATCGCGGCCTTGGTCTGCCCGACTAGTGCGCGCAGCTCGCTGACGAGTTCGACTTTGGCCTCGGCGGGTTCGATCGTGTATTCGATTGCTATGATATTCACCTCCTCCAAATGTTCTTCCGAAGTAATCCTCCGAAGTAATCTTCCGAACAAAAATGCGCCCTGCGACTGCCATAGACGAAGAGGGCAGGTCGCAGGGCGCATCGGGACACTGTTTGGGTGTCCTGGACGTTCCTGTTACCTCGGCCGGCGGGCGTCTGCCCATTAACCCGCGTTTATGTTCACGGGGCCTGCTGTCTACGGCGCAATCTTATATGATTGTCTTTTGATTTAGGGGCGAACCTGGTGTTCGCCCGCATGGAACCTATCCCTTGCCTGCCGCCACCAAGACGGCGCGAAGCGGGTCAATGCGGACGCTCGGCCCCATGGAGGTGTTGACGGCGATCTTCTTGAAGTAGCGGCCCTTTGCCACCGTCGGCTTGGCCTTCTGCAAGGCGTCGATCAGGGCGTTGAAGTTCTCCATGAGCTGGTCGGCAGTAAACGATGCCTTGCCGATAGGGGCATGGACGATGCCTGCCTTCTCGACGCGGTACTCGATGCGGGTGGCCTTCTTGATGTCGTTCACGGCCTGCCCGATGTTCGGCGAGACGGTCCCGGCCTTCGGGTTCGGCATCTTCTGCTTGAAAGTGGCGCCCAAACGCCCGACCTGGCCCATCATATCCGGCGTGGCGAGGATCAGGTCATACTGCTTCCAGTCGAGCGTCCCCTTCTGCACCTGCTCGATGAGTTCCTCGGCCCCGACGAGGTCCGCGCCCGCCGCTTCGGCATCGGCGGCCTTCGGGCCTTTGGCAAAGACCAGTACCTTGCGGCTCTTGCCGGTACCGTGGGGCAGGGTGGTGACGCCGCGCACCATCTGGTCGCCGTGGCGCGGGTCTACGCCCAGGTTGAAGGCGACATTGACTGTCTCATCGAACTTGGCGGTGGCGAGGGCCTTTGCCAGCTCCATCGCGGGCAGGGGATCGAGCAGCTTCTCGGGGTCGGTCTGCTTGGCGAGCGCCTGATAGCGCTTGCCGATTGTCTTCACACGGTCTTGCTTTCGCATTTTCTATCTCCTTGTGGTGCTGACGGGCGTTCGAGGCCCTCCCACAGATGCCGTTAAAATGGCGGTCTTGCTTTGCGCTCGTCCGATGTTTGATCGGGCTTGTGTAAATCCTGCCAGTAGTCCCGCGTCCACCAGGCGGCGACCGCGCCAATCAAGAAGATGGCCGCGCCGATTTTGAGCCAGAGCGGCGTGTCCGGCGACAGCAGGATTTTCAGCGGTTCCATTAGCCTATGTCAATGCCCATCGAGCGGGCCGT
>JANLUQ010000515.1:0-1667 GCA_031363565.1 Armatimonadota bacterium
GGTGGGTAAATGGGGGCCAGGGCACCTCTTGATAGAAGGCCCTCCGGTCACGGCAAGCTTACGATAAACAAGTCTCACCCCCTTTGACGCCCCCTTCCCTCCGAGGGGAGGGTCGGCGCTTGCGCCGGGGAGAGGATCCACCCTTCCCTTCGAGGGGAGGGTCGCGACTTGTCGCGGGGAGAGGATCAGATCCCTCCGAGAGGAGACTTGTCGCGGGGAGAGGATCGGACCTACGGCACCACCATCACCCGATCCTCCAGCCGCTTCACGCCGGGCACGGCGCGGGCGAGCTGGCCAGCGCGCGCCTTCTGGGCCGCATTGGGGACGCTGCCGATGAGGATTACCATGCCGCTCTTGCCGCTGGCGGAGAGATATTGGGTCTGTACTTGCCCATCTGTGTTCAAGGCGCGCAGGACCGCGAGGGCGACCGGGTCGTCCGGCTCGAAGCCGCGCTGCGAAGCGATGGCTTTCAGCTGAACAGGCTTGCCGCCGTAGATGCCCGGCTGCGTGTTGAGCGGAGCGGTGTTCAGCTCCCACGAGTTGACCGAGGAGCGGTTGGTGGGCGTGCCGACGTGATAGACCGGCGTCACTGTGACAGGGTCGCGGGCCGAGCAGCCGGTGAGAGCAGCGGCAGCAAGAAGTGCGAGGGGCAGACGCCCCAGCACGACCCGCCCAATGCCTGCCATGTCTGTTCGAATCATCACTTCATCATACCCAAAATCCCGCGCGGACTGGGCGACGGCCTCCGCCTGCCCCTGCCCGACTTCCATCAGCAGCCGCCCCCCCGGCCCGAGATAGGCGGGCGCTTCGGCCAGCAGGCGGCGATGCAGGGCGGTCCCATCCGGTCCTGCCGCGCCCGGCTCGCCGGAGAGCGCCAGGACCGGCTCATAGTCCCGCACTTCGGGCTGGAGGCCGGGCAGATCGGCCTCCAGAACATAGGGCGGGTTGCTGACGATGATGTCGAAGCGCAGTCCGAAGGGCAGCGGGCCGAGCAGGTCGCCGTGGAGGAGTGTCACACGCTCGGCCAGGGCATACCGGGCGACATTCTTGCGGGCCAGCTTCAGGGCATCGGCGGACAGGTCGGTGGCCCAGACGCGGGCGCCGGGGTGTTCCAGGGCCAGTGTCACGGCCAGGCACCCGCTGCCGGTCCCGATGTCGGCGAGTGTGGGTGCGGGTTCGTTCCGGCAGATTTCCAGCGCGGCCAGCGCCAGGTCCTCCGTCTCGGGGCGCGGGATCAGGACGGCCCGGTTGATCTTGAACGAATGCCCGTAAAACCAGGCCTCCCCGGTGATATACGGCAGCGGCCGCCGCTCCGTTCGCAGTGCGACGGCCTTCTCGAAGATGACCCGCTCCCGCTCGGTCAGCGAGCGTTCCGGGTCACGCGCCAGGTCCTCGCGGCGCGCTTTGAGCGTCCAGGCCAGCAGCAGCTGCGCGTCGAGGCGGGGCGTATCCACGCCCGCCGCCATGAGGGCGGGAAGGGCGGAGGCAAGGGCGGCGGCGACGGTCATATCTTCTCCCTTCTGATCCTCTCGGTTCTTTTCCTCTCCCGGTTCTTTTCCGATCCTCTCCCGGTTTTTCCGATCCTCTCCCGGTTTTTCCGATCCTCTCCCGTTCCGATCCTCTCCCGTCACGCGAGCGTGCCACCCTCCCCTCGGAGGGAAGGGTTT
>JANLUQ010000560.1:0-4823 GCA_031363565.1 Armatimonadota bacterium
GCCGTAAACGACCCGTCTGGGGGGCGGGACGCCGACCGCCCTGCGGGCGAGAGAGAATCCCTGTCTTAATCTTCCGGTCGCAGACCGGTTGGCCGCAGGCCCCCCAGACCTGCCGTTCACGGCGGGACCGCACCCGGCGGCGGGACTGCGTAACATCAGTTACTCAGGCAGGCATTCAGGTCATACGCTTTGCCGTGCTGCCAGACGAAAGCGTGCCCCGTCACGCCAGGTCCCCAGTCGTCGGTGGTGAGGTTGATAGGAAAACCGCGCGGATCGTTGGAGCGCCAGAACATGCCCACCGCCTCACCAGCATCATTGACACACGCGGGGAAATACTGGGGGTGCCCCTGCCCTTGTTGTGCGGCGGGCTGTCCGGGAAGAGTGTGCCGAGGTCCACGATCTTGTAGCGTGGCGGAGGAACGCTGGCAGCCCCGGACACCCGAGGAGCGGGATGAGGCGCACCTTCCGAGGCACCGGTCGCCGCCGAAGTGAGGAGGGCCGCCGCCGCCAGATAACGAGCGATTTTCACGTTCCACCGGCCTTCAGCGCCCGGCCTTCAGCGCCCGCGCCAGCCGCGCCTCGTAGTCGGAAACCAGCCGGGCAGCCTCTTCCAGCGGCGTGGGCCGGGACGAGAGCAGACGTTCGGCCTGGTCCGCGACGGCGGCCAGGGCGGGGTCAAGGGTGACGCCGCGCGCGGCATAGGACTGCGCCTTGACCCGCAGCGAAGCGAGGCAGCCGCGCAGCTCGGCCCGCTTTTCCAGCGAGGCGCGGTTCGCGGCCAGAGCCGCTCGGGCGTCGGCGAGGTTGGCCTCCGCCGTCAGCAGCCAGCGGTCCAGGCCGATCCGCGCCGCCTTCCAGTGGCCCTGGCCCAGCGCGGCGTCTAGGGTCGCGAGCCACGCGGCGAGGTCGGCGGCCTGGGCGGCATCCGGGGGCGGGACCGGCCCCGACGTGGCGGCGGCCTTCTCCCGGCACTCTTCATAGGCCGCCACGCAGTCCTGGGCCACGCTGGTCAGCGCTTGCAGCAGGGCGCGCGCCCGCGTTTGGTCGGCTGCCACCTTGTCGCGCTGATGGGCCAGGTCGTCCAGCCAGGCGCGCGCGCGTGCCAGGAGCGGGGACAGTTCGGCGGCGAAGTCGGTCTGCACGCCAAGCGGGTCGGTTGCGACGCGGGCGCCCAGACCCTCGATCTTCTGGCGCCCGGTGGCAAGGTCGGGGGGTGCGGGTTCGCCGAGTTCTTCGGCCAAAGCCTGGAGTGCATCGGCCTCGCGCTCTGCCGCCGCCAGCAGCGGCTCCAGCCGGTTCCAGGCGGCGTCCACGGCCAGGATGGTGCTTTTGGCGGCGTCGAACGCCCCCATCATCGTGGAGAGTAGCTGCGACGGGGTAATGGAAAGCGTGCTGTCGGCGGTCGAGAGCAGTTCGCGCTGGGCGAGCGGGGCGGGCGGGGCTGGCATGAGGACGGACGGGCCGGTCAATATCTGCTCGATCTCGCGCCCCGCGCGCTCGGTCGCCCACAGCCGGGAGGCCGACTTACGCACTGCCTGCGCGCGGCTCACTGTATCCGTCAGCAGCGCGAGCGACTGCCACAACTGGTCCATCGCCGCCAGGGCAGGCCCAACGCGGTCCCGCGTGACGCCGACCAGCGCCTCCCCCGCCGTCCCCCGGAGCCGCTTGTAGGTGAACAGGTCGTCGAGTTCCAGCAGGTTCGCGCTGGCGAGGTTCAGCTTCCCCTGCCACTCAGCGAGGGCCGCATCTATCTGTTCGAGCGTCACAGCCCCGGCCCTTCCTCACGCACGCTTCGCGCCATGCCTGATTATACCCGAACGGGCAGGCGGTTGTGCCGGGGTATACTAGGCTCAGGCTGCCCGTGGGACTCTGGCGCGACTTCCGAAACTGCCTATATAGCTGTGTATGCAGTCGTGCCGCCATTCCCCGGTCAGCCCCCTTCCGTATCCGCCGGGCCGAACATGAATGCTAAAGAGATTCTGGAAAGAGAACGCCGAGATCAGGTCGCCCGCGAGGACCTGGTCATGTTCGTCAACGCCTGCTTCGCCTGCTCCGGCCAGCGCGAGTTTTACAGCGATGGACAGGACCAGCGCGTCTCGATTGATTTCCTGCACCGCTACATTTTAGGCAATTACCGATTGTTGTACGCCCGCACCCTGGCGGCGGGCATCAACCACTTCAACCAGGCCCAGATCATCCTGAACCTGCTGGCGACGGGCCGCGACGTGGGCCGCGCGCATCGGGCCGAGGAGAGCGCGCTGCTCACATCCGCCCTCCATGCCCTGCCGCCGCCCCGCGCCTGGCGCGTCCTGGAGACCCTGCGCAACCGGCGCATCAACAACCGGCGGGCGCGCGCCGTCACCCGCGAGTATCTGGCGCGGCGGCGCGACCTGCCGTTCGATGCGGTCAAGTACCGCTCCAAGGTCCACAGCGCCGCCCGCCATGCCCACCTATGCCTGCCCGGCGAGGTCGGCGGGTTTTTGTTTAGAGGCTGGCAGCGGCGCGTCTTCCAGACTCCCCTGCTGGAGAGTTTCCGGCAGGCGCATCACAGCGCCGAGGCGGTCTATCGCCTGCCCTACACGGTCGCCGAGGGGCTGGCCGCGAGGCACAAGATCCCGCGCGAAATCTTTTTGGAGCGGATCGCGCCGCAGATGACGGCAGGGGAACGGCTGCGTCTGCAAAAAACGGCGGCCCGCGTGGGTGATGTCGCGCTGGCCGTGGACTGGAAGCGCCTGCCCCTGACCAAGCTGGCCCTGTACGCGCTGTCCCTGACGGACGACGCGCGGCGGGCGCAGCACGACGTTCTGCACCCCGCCCTTGAGGCTGCGGCGCGGCAGGCACTCGTCAAAGCCCCGCTGCGGCTGGGGCGGGTGGCCGCCGTGCTGGATATCAGCTTTTCCAGTTCCGGGTCGTCCGAGAAACGCCGCCGGCCGCTCGCTGTGGCACTGGCCGCGCACTATTTGCTCCAGGCCGCCGCGCAGGAATACCAAGCCTTCTGGACGCCCCCGACCCTAGAACCCCTGATGGCGCGGGCGCATGGGCAGACGGACCTGGCGACGCCGCTGCTGGACGCCCTGGACTGGGGCGCGGAATTGGTGGTGATCGTCTCGGACGGCTGCGAGAACGACCCGCCGCGCGGGGCCTCCGAGCTGCTGCGGGTCTTCCGGTCGAAGCTGGACCCGGCCCGGCGCACCTCGGTCATCCACTGCAACCCGGTCTTCGACCCGGACGATTTCACCCTGCGGCCCCTCAGCCCGCTCGTGCCCACGGTCGGCCTGCGGGACGCCGAGGACCTGCCGACGATGCTCGGCTTCGCCCGCTTTGCCGAGGGCACGCTGCCGCGGGCCGACTTGGAATCGTATCTGGCATCGCGCGCCGCCCGGATGATCGGCTCCGCGACCGGTCCTGACGTGGAGGCCGACTGATGCCGATTGCCCCTAATCTGATCCAAACGCTGACGCTGAACGGGCTGACGGTCGCGCCCTCGCAGGTGCGCGGGACCGTCCGCTTGGTCCCCCTGCTGCGGCGGGACGCGCCGGGCGACCTGCGTCTGGCAAAGCGCGCCTACAAGGAAGATGTCGCAGTCGTGTCCCTCGACGGCCCACTGCTGGCACCGGGCATCAAGTATATCTCGTATGTCCCGCACGGCATGGTCCTGTCCTGGAACAGCGACGGCAGCGCTGTGGCCGCCTTCGGCGCGGGATTTGCGGGCGTGGACGGCAAGCGTTTCGCCGGGTCGTTCGCCAGCCTGCGCGTCCTGCCGCGCATGGCGAAACGCGAGGCGGGAAATCAACTGAGGTTCCTGCCGATGCATCTGGCGATGGAGGGCTTCCTGAGCCTGTTCTTCTCCGGCCCGGAGATCGCCTGGGCCGAGTATTCCCGTCGGGCCATCCGCCGTGGCCTGGACCCGCGCTCCGAAACCGCCTACGGGGGCGAACAGGTCGCCGGCTTCGAGGACGCCCTGCGGACATTCGAGATGCACGAGGACCAGGTCGGCGTCCTGGTGTTCGTCGCAGACGCCCTGGCATCGGCTTTCGTGACGCCCCACCCCGGCGACTACCGCGCCCTGCATCGGACTCTGCTGCAAGACTTCTACGGCGAGCTGATCTATCAGTACGGCCTGCTCTATGACGACGTGTTGCCGCTGGAAGTCATCATCAACGCGGGCAAGATCAGCGGCCTGGCCGACCTGCGTGCCGCTTTGGGGCGTGTCCGGTCCGACTGGGCCGAGTTCCAGGGCTTCATGGCCCACGACCTGCTGGGGCGGCCCGTCCAGTCGAAGCGGGTCTATCAGGCCGGGCCGTTCACCTTGCAGCGCTTCATCACCGACCTGAACCCGGCCGGAGAGAACCACATGGGCGAGGCCATCGTCCGGGACGATGGCCGCCTGGAGTACCTGAAGACCTACCGGCTGTCGGCGGCCCAGACGCGGCGTGCCTACCTGCTCCAACTGCTGGCCGAGGCGGAGTGGCACCTAGACACGGCGGCGGAGCGCCTTCATGTGACACGGGACGATTTCGTCCTGCGCTTGGAAAAGGCCGGCTTCGGCTATTTGCTGGCCGGCGAGGTGCGCGACGCCGCGCGCAAGAGCCGGCCCGCGCCGCTGCGGCCGCTGCTTTAACAGAGGAGGGCGCGATGAGTCGCGCCCCTACATCCGTTTGGAGCGGAGACCAAGAAGACGCCCATGTACCAACCTATTCTCGCCACATTAGGCTATGTTCTCTCCCAGGACCGGCAATCGGTCCTGATGATCCGGCGCGACAAGCGCCCGGACGATCTCCATTTCGGCAAGTATAACGGCCTGGGCGGGAAGCTGGGGCCGG
>JANLUQ010000565.1:0-3876 GCA_031363565.1 Armatimonadota bacterium
GTTATGTCGATGTTAGGGATGATACTTTTGATACTCGGTTTGGCCGTCATATTTAGCCACGTCTTGCCCTACCGCTCGTCTCGTTGGGCAATGCTGCCAAGCGGAGTAGTTTTGGCTTGTGCTGTACCTCTTATGGCAATAGGCGCGTATCGAACAGCCAAAGGATCAAAACAAGCAGCAAAACCAAACGTAGAAGCGGAAAGTACGGTATGGCCGCCACCCCCTAAATACCCTCTCAAGTAATCTGATCGGTGGGACTTGGCCGAAGCCCATTACATATTCCGCGGGGAGTTTAACTTTCCGTAACACCGCCGCTTGTTTCCCCGTATGGGAGTGTAGCCCTGTGGTTTCATCGAAAGGACTTCCCATGCCTAACCGGCCTGTTCTCGCGTTTTCGCTCTCGCTCGTTTCGCTGTGCGCGGCCCACGCCGCGCAAGCCGCTCTGCCCGCGCCCGCGCCGGCCTTCGATGTGTCCTCCGCCACCCTCCTCAAGTCCGCACCGGCGGCCGCCGCCTTCCCGGACGCCTCGGCCATCATCCTGCGCGACGAGAGCGTCGCGCGGCTGAACGCCGACGGCACCAGCGTAGATGTGACGCACGAGACGTTTAAGATCTTCAACCAGCGCGGCCACGAGAAGGCCGAGCTGTCCATCCCGTTCAATGCCTCCAATGAGAAGATCACCGGCCTCCATGCCCGCACCATCAAGCCAGACGGCACGGTGCTGACGGCAAGCGGCGGGGACATCCATCAGACCGCGCCGTTCTCCGAGTTCGCTATGTACGACGATGCCAAGGACATTGGCATCTCCATGCCCGGCGTCGAGGATGGCGTGATCATTGACTACGTCTACACCCGGACCACGACCAAGTCCTACCTGCCCGGCCAGTACAGCGAGCAGTGGACGTTCCGGGACGGCGTGGACCCGGTCCGCCTCAGCAAGATGACCCTGAACGCCCCCGCCGCCATGAAGATCCAGACCCTGCCGCGCAATGCCGCGGCCATGACCACGACGCAGACGCTGTCGGCGGACGGGACGCGGAAGACCTATGTCTGGAGGATGGAGAACATGGGCGCACTGGTGCCGGAGCCGATGATGCCGCCCGCCAACTCATTCATCCCCCTGGTGGAGCTGTCCACGATCCCCTCCTGGCAGACCATCGCGCACTGGTATCAGGGCCTGGCCGCGAACCAGATGACCGTCTCGCCCGAGATCCGGGACACGGTGAAGACGCTGACGGCCGGCAAGACATCCGACACTGAGAAGGCCAGGGCCATCTACTACTGGGTCGAGGGCCGCACCCGCTATGTCGCGCTGGAGCTGGGCCTATCCGCCTTCCAGCCCCACCCCGCCGGCGAGGTCTGCCGCAACCGCTACGGCGACTGCAAGGACATGGCGACCTTGCTCGTGACCATGCTGCATGAGGCCGGCATCAAGACCGCCTGGCCGGTCCTGCTGGGCGCGGGCCGCATCGAGCCGGTGCATGACAAGCTGGCCGCCCCCTACTTCTTCAACCACGCCATCGTCCGCGCCGAGATTGACGGCAAGCCGTACTGGTTCGACTCGACGGCGGAGATGTGCCCCTTCGGCCAGATCCCCGGCGGCGACCGGGGCGTGGACGCCTTCGTGATCCACGACGGGATGGGCACGTTCGAGACGATCCCGACGGGCTTGCCCCAGGACAACCGTGAAACGACCATCACCGCTGTGAACCTGCACGCCGATGGCAGCGCGGACTGCCGGACGACGATCCATCTGGACGGCGACAGCGGCCTGGGCGCACGGGTCTCCTTCCGGGGCCTTCAGGACGCCCAGGTCAAGCCGGGCTTCCAGAACATGGTCAGCCATTTCAGCCCCAATGCCACCTTGTCCGGCTACACGCTCAGTCCCACCGGAGACCGCGACAAGCCGGTCGTCTTCGACCTCAAATACCATGCCCCTCTGTGGGCCGTCAAGACCGGGCACCTGCTCATCCTGAACGGTAAGGACATGACCAGTGCGCCCTACGACCGGGCGGACCGGACGTTCCCGCTCTACGAGAGCCATACCGCCCAGGCCGAGGACGACCAGATCATCACGCTCCCCCTGGGCTATACCTTGGAAGACAAGCCGGACGAGATCCACGAGAAGACCGCCGTGGGCGACTTCGACCAGACGGTCACGCTTGACGGAGACACCCTGACCGTCAAGCTGACGGTCTCGTCCCACCCCGGCCTCATCGCACCCGGCGACTATGCCGCCGCCAAGGCCCAGCACGAGAAGATCGTCACCCTCCGCAAGCAGCCCATCGTGCTGCGGCTAACGGAGAAAGCGGCGGGAGAGAAGACGGCAGGGGTATAACAGTCCTATCCCCGCGACAAGTCGCGACCCTTCCCTCGGAGGGGAGGTTGGGTGGTAGAGGGTGAAAGTTGTCTTGATGAGAGCCTCCCGGTCACGGCAGGCTCCCTAAGAAAAGAACTAACCCACTATTTACCCACCCTTCCCTCCGAGGGAAGGGTCGCGACTTGTCGCGGGGATAGGATCCGACGGGAATGGTTTTCGAGGGCGGCCCTGGTCAGGCCGCGGCCAGCAGATCTTCCGTGATGCCGCGCCGCTGTTCCAGGGCCATGCCGGTCCCGAGGGCGACGCAGGAGAGCGGGTCGTCGGCGACGCGGGTGGGGACATTTGTGGTCTGGGCGATCAGCACGTCCAGGCCGCGCAGCAGGGCGGTCCCACCGGTCAGGACGATGCCGCGCTCGATGATGTCCGAGGCCAGCTCGGGTGGGGTCTTCTCCAGCACGTTCTTGACCCGGCTGACGATCTGGCTGATCGGCTCGGCCATGCACTCGCGGATCTCCTCCGAGGTGACTGTGACGGTCTGCGGCAGACCACTGAGTAGGTCGCGCCCGCGCACTTCGATTGCTGTCTCCTCGCGCTGCGCCACCGCGCTGCCGATTGCGATCTTGATCTCTTCGGCTGTCCGGTCGCCGATCAGCAGGTTATAAGCCTGACGGATGTACCGGATGATGACATCGTCGAGCTTCATGCCGCCGATGCGAAGGCTGCGCGAGAGGACAATGCCGTCTAAAGAAAGCACGGCGATGTCGGTCGTCCCGCCGCCGATATCCACCACCATGTTGCCACCTGGCGAGGAGATCGGAAGGCCTGCGCCGATCGCCGCCGCCATCGGCTCCTCAATGGTCAAGGCCTCGCCCGCGCCCGCCGCAAGAGCGGCCTGCTTGACGGCCCGCTGCTCGACGGAGGTGACACCCGACGGCACAGCCAGCAGGATGCGCGGCTTGAACAGCCTTTTGACGCCGCAGACTTTGTGCAGGATGTGTTCCAGCATTCGCTGAGTCGTCGTATAGTCGGCGATGACGCCCTCCGTCATCGGCCGCACGGCGATGATATTGACCGGAGTGCGGCCCAGCATCTCGCGGGCCTTCTCGCCGACCGCGCGGACCTTCCGGGTGTTGACATCCATCGCCACCACGGACGGCTCCCGCATGATGATCCCCTTGCCATGCACATAAACCAGGACGTTGGCCGTTCCCAGATCAATACCGATGTCCTGGCTGAAGCGCATTAGGAGGACGCCCCCACCGCCAGGCGCCTGACGGCCCCGGTTCCGTTCGCATCGCCGATCCCCAGGCGCTCGATCTGCGCCCCGACGGCGCGCAGTTTCGCCTCGAAGCCCTCATAGCCCCGGTCCAAATACTCAATGCCGGTGATCTCCGTCCGGCCCTCCGTCGCCAAGCCGGCGAGGACGAGGGCGGCTGTCGCCCGAAGGTCCGAGCCGGCGACCGGAGCGCTCGTCAGACGCGCGACCCCCTCGATGATGGCTGCGTTCGCCTCGGTCTTGATGTTGGCCCCCATCCGCGCCAGCTCATCAATGTATT
>JANLUQ010000484.1:0-17535 GCA_031363565.1 Armatimonadota bacterium
CAGGACCGCTGGATGGCCTCGGACCGGGGCATCGTGGTCGCCACCATCGCCTTCGGCATGGGCATTGACAAGGCGACGGTCCGCTACGTTTACCACTACAACCTACCCAAATCTTTGGAGAGCTATAGCCAGGAGATCGGCCGGGCCGGGCGTGACGGCATGAAGTCCACCGTGGAGATGCTGGCCTGCCCGGAGGATGTGCCGACATTGGAAAACTTCGCTTACGGGGACACGCCGACCGAGGGGTCCTTGAAGTCGCTGCTGGATGACCTGCTCTCGCGTGGGCCGTCCTTCGACCTGGCTCTCTACGGGCTGTCTAACCAGCATGACATCCGGCTGCTGGTGCTGCGAACGGCCCTGACGTACCTGGAGATAGACGGCATCTTCCACCAGGGGACGCCATTTTATGCCGGATACGAGGTCCAGCCGCTGATCCCCCTCGCCCAGATCATCGGCAAGTTCGAGGGCAAGCACTCCGACTTCGTCCGCGACCTGTTCCAGATGGCCCGGCGGGGCAAGATCTGGTACGCCCTGAACCCAGACGAGGCTGCCGAGGCATTGGGCGTCGAGCGGCGGCGCGTCGTGCGCGCTTTGGAGTATTTGGAGGAACAGGGCTGGGCAGTGCTGAAGGTCGCCGATGTCCGCCAGCGTTACACGCACGGCGAGGCCGAGGCGGACGCAGACGCCCTGGCCTTCGACCTTGCCTCCCGGTTTACTCGCCGCGAACTGGCGGAAGTAGCCCGTCTGCGCCAGGTGCTGGACCTAGTGACACACGAGGGGTGCCAGACGAACGCCCTGGTGGGCTACTTCGGCGAGAAGCGGGAGACGCCGTGCGGCCACTGCGCGTACTGCCTGACGGGCCGGGCCGCCGTCATGCCCTCTTTGGACGACCTGCCTACGCCCGAGTCGCTGCTGGATGTGAGCGCCTGGGAGGCTCTGAAGGCTTCGCACCCGGATGCCTTGCATGAGCCGCGCCAGCAGGCACGGTTCCTGTGCGGCCTGACGTCGCCGGCATTGGCCCGCGCCAAGATCAGCCGCCATGCGCTGTTCGGGGCACTGGAAAGACTGCGCTTCGGGGACGTGCTGGCATGGTGCGGGGCGGGGGATTAGTGCGAGGCGGGGATTAGTGCGGGGCGGGGATTAGATTAGGAGGCCACGGGTTGAAACCCGAGGCTGGGAAATGCCCAGTGTCCAGGGGACACAGGAGAGAAAACATAAACCCAATATCATGGGTGCGTAGGGGGATCCCCCCGCCCTCTGGTCTTATGTCCTTGTCTGGTCTTTGGCTTGCGTCCTTTGGACGCTGGGCATTTCCCAGCCTCGGGTTTCGACCTGTGGCCTCTCACATTGGGGCAAACCAGTGCTTTCCAGGTACAATAGCTGCGTCTCACCTGATTAATTCTCACCTGATTAATTCTCACTTGGCAGACATCATCACGACGAAATCATCACTACTATTCGAGGATAACGCATGTCAGTAACGGAACGGTTTTACGGGGCGAACACAGCGGGGGTGGGGCGGACTATCCAGGACTTCGGCCTGAGCGACCTCAAAGGCAATTACCAGTATACGGCCAAGATGCGTGCCAAAGGCCTGCTGGTAGTGGTCTTCTTCGCGACCGATTCGGCCCCCTCGGTACGCGCGCTCCAGTCGGTGCAGTCATGGATCGCGGACCTGCCGACGCAGAAGTGGACGGCCCTGGGCGTAGGCGACGGGGACCGGGCGGAACTGGTGCAGTTTGCCGAGGCGCATGGGCTGGACGGGGTGACACTCGTCTTGGACCACGACCTGTACCAGACACAGCAGTGGGGGGTCTCCAACCTGCCGAGCCTGTACCTGGTGTCGGGGAGGACGGGGCGGGTCCTGCACAAGATCATGGGCGAGGATGCCCCGGCCCTGGACGGCATGAAGAAGATGCTGACCGACGAGGTGAACAAGATCGTGACGGCCGAGGCCGCCGCGAAGAAGGCCGACGACGACAAGAAGGCGGCAGAGGCCGCCGCCAAAGCCGCCGAGGCCGCCAAAGCTGCCGAGGCCGCCAAACCCTCCGATAGCACCCCGCCTGCCGCGCCTGTCAAGGTGTGATGCAGACAGAAATACCATCAGGAAGGCGGAAGCCAGAAGGGCGGGTTCCCCCCGCCCTCTTTTCTTGTCCGCGCCCTCTTTTCTTATCCCCCTCCAGTTTTCTTGTGCCTATCCAGCCATGTGGCAGACAAAAAAAGCCGCCGCAGCAATCGCAATGCGCTGCGGCGGCCGCCCTCACGAAATCTTGCGAACTCGGAGAAGCAAAGATAAGGAGATCACACCTTTCCTGACGACGCGCGCCGACCAAGTGTTCCCTTTATGTCCATTTTATGTCATAGATGTCCACCCGGAGCGCAGGTAGTGACTACCGCGCTCGTCGAAGGCGTAGAAGACGGTGGCGGGGGTGTTGCAGGTGACTAGGCCGTGAGGGTTTTTCTATATGGAGCGAAGAGAGCCGGAAAGAAACAGGGCGCGTGTGAACGCGCCCTGTTTGCTGTGTCCGGCCTCAGTGCCAGCCGGCACCGGCGAAGTCGAAGCGGACCTTTTTGGTCTTGGTGGAGTAGAAGAATGCCAGGTCGCGTCCGAAGACCTTGCGGCTGATGGAATATTCGAAGTCGCGGTAGCTGTCTATGACGTACTGCTCGTAGGAGGTGGCGATGCCGATGCCCCAGTCGTTGTTGATGCGGTAGCGGGCCGACCCAAAGAGGCTGCGGTCGCCCAGCGGCAAGCCGTAGCCGCCGGAGAAGGCGACCGAGAGGCGCGGCAGCGGGGTGGTGAGGTAGGTGGCCGTGATACGCTGCTGGGTGCTGGAGCGGAGCAGGGCCTCGAGCGGGTTAAGGCTGGACGAGGGGGTGCCGAGCTGGCTGAGGAGCGGATCATAGCGATAGGTGTAGTTGAGGGTCAGCGAGTCCGACTTGCGGAAGGTGCGCGTCAGACCGAGGCTGGCGCTGACGACGGGGGCTAAGTGGCTGCTCTGACCGCCCCAGACCTGGCCGACGGTGAGCGAGTCGGTGAGGTTGGTCCGCTTATCAAGCTGGAGAGGAGCGGTGAACAGGCGCACATCCACGGCGGTGTTGGAGATCGGCGTCTGGACGCGGCCGGTGTCCGGGGAGGTCTCTTCGAGCACGCCTTTTTGGAGCGAGAGGTCGGTCGAGTAGTTGAAGACCGAGTGGCCGATGGCCTTCGGATTGGTCTGAATGTAGGTATTGAGGCTGTAGCTCTGCGCAGAGTAGCCGTCAATGCCGGGGTCACGGCTGCCGGAAGCATTGATGTTGAGAGAAAAGCCGCTGAACTGGCGCGAGACGTTCGAGGAGGCATAGAGGCTGCGGTGGGCGGGGTAGTCCACGAACACATAGCCGGTTGTGGCCGGGTCAATGCGCTGCGTATGGCTCCACTGGGCGCCCCATTCGGAGCGCGTGATGCCGTTGACCAGGAACTGGCCGGAGCCGCTGCGTCCGACCTCGTAGGTCTGTTCCAGGTCCAGGGCCATGCCGTGGCGCACACCCTGGCTGCCGAAGAAGGAGGCGCCCGTGGACAGGCTGTTGGCGATGTTCGCGCCGCTGACGGCGGCGTTCCGCAAATAGATGGTGCCTTTGGAATGCGGCGTGACGTTGTAGTAGTACGGGATGTTCAGGAAGACGCCTTCGGACCCGAAGCCGATCAGCTGCTGGCCGAAGATCTGGTCAGTGCTCATGGGCATGACATGATAGGCGACCGAGAGCAGCTTCTTGCCATCGCTGTAGATCGTCGCGCGGCGGAACTGGACCTGGTCGCCGGGATCGGCGGTGATGGCGCGGGCGGACACGACGACGCGGCTGTCGGCAAGGTTCAGGAAGCGGTACGGGTTAGACTGAAGCGGCAGCTCGGCCGGGTCGAGCGGCTGGGGCGCGGCTTCGAGGTCAATGCCGGTCACGGTGACGCTCTGAGCGTCCCCGGCGAGGATGGCGGTTCCGGCCCCGTTGAGCAGGTCATAGCGCAGCTCGGCGACGCGCAGGACATGGCGGCCACGCTGAAGGGTGGCGTGGTGGGCCAGGACGAGCCGCGTCTGGAGGTCCACCTGGAGCGCATCGGCCTGGATGTCCAGCCCCTTGTAGGAGAGGTGGGCCGAGCCTTTCTTGCCATGCGCCTCGGCGATCCGCGTATCGGCGCTATAGATGAGGTACTGGGGACAGTCCAGGCGAATCCAGCGGGCATCTTTGGAGAACAACGACTCGCGATCCTCGGTAAACTCGACAGTCGTCGCCCCCGCCGAGGAGCCGTCTGCGGTCGCGCCGAAGGAGACGGCGGTGACGGTAGCGGTGCCGGACGAGGAGGCGCTGGTCAGCGAGACGCGGGCGACGCCCGAGGTGGTCGAGGCCGTGTCCCCGGTGAGGGTGCCCAGGGTGGTCGTAAAGCGGACCGGGGTATTGTTGGCGACGAGGCTGCCGCCGCCGTCACGGACGGTTGCGGTGATGACAGTAGTGCTCTTGCCGTCCGCATAGATGATGTCGGGCGAGGCGGCGAGCGAGACGCTGGCGCGCCCTGCCGCGCGTCCGGCGGCAGGCCAGAGCGCGAGGACCGTGAGGGCGAGCATCAGGAGAAGGGCCGAGCGGACCGTGGATGAGCGCATGGTGATGTCCTGAAAGAGACCGCCCCGGCGCGAATACCGGGGCGGGACGATCTTGACTCAGACGAGTCCTAACTTAGATATTCGGCGCTCCTGGAGGCGCACTCGTGGTGCCGCCGCCGAAGCCGGGCGGATTAGGCGGTCCGCCTCCGCCGGTGGTCGGCGGGGGCGTACCCCCACCGCTGTTGTTGTTGCTATGATGGTTGGACGACCCAATGGCGATGCCGACGGCGGCGGCCAGCAGGATGCCTAGCAGGAGGGAGCCGTTGTTGCTGTGATGCAGGCGAGCGGACCCAACCGGCGTCATATGCTCCTGCGGGAGATTGCCGTTCAGGGCAGAGACGATTTGCCCGGACACATCGTTGATGGCGCTTTGCAGCAGGGCATCCGGGTCATCATTGGGGTTGAAAGAAACGCCTTTGCCGGTGAAGGCCAGCACGCGCGCCGCCGTGCCGGTCGCCGAGTTATACAAGGTGGCGCTGACCGTCAGGGAGACGTTGCGGGTGGTGGGATCAACCTGCAGCGCCTCGATGGTGCCGATCAGGTAGCCGTCGGTCCCGACCTGGGTGGCGATCTTCTGCGTCTTCTGCGAATCGTTATAGGGAGGCGTGAGATCATTCTCGCTCAGGCCCTCGACGCGCGCCTCCTGTAAGGCGCGCTGGATCTGCGGCAGCGAGGGGGAGAAGCTGTTGGCCTTGTAGCGCCCGATGACGTTCAGGCGCAGCTTGACGGCGTCCTCGACCCGCGCACCGATGAGGTCCGGGTTGAAGCCGGCGGCGCTGCCCGAGGCCGAGATTGCGTTGGCAAACGGGAACAGCAGGATCGTATGGATCGGGCCGACCGCGACCGGCGACATTGGGATGCGGATGGCGCTGCCAACGGGCGGGGCCAGGGCGGCGGGGGCCGGGGTCTCCTGCGGGACCGGCGGAGCCTGCTGCGCCTGGGCGGCGACCAGGAGGCCGCCGGGCGGGCAGAACATGGCGGCGGCCAGTGCGAGCGCAAGGGAGCGCTTGGCCAGGGAACGCCTGGCCGCGGAGTAGGTGGGCAAGGCGCCCTTGCTATCGGTAAGCATGGAGATCTTCCTCTCGATAAAGCGCATCAGTTTCGGGTTCGTCCAGGCCGGTGGCCACCGCGCAGCACCCGGGACTGGAGGGCAGCCGGTGCGGCGCTGATGTTCAGGGCAAGCGGGTCGCTGTAGATATACGGATTGTCGAATCCGTCCTGCCCGGTGTCGGCGGAGTTGCGGGCGCCGACACGGTAGAAGAAGACGGTCCCAGTGGGGAAGTCGGTCGTCAGGTTGATATTGTTGAAGACGACGGCGGTCCCGTTCGCGACGCTGATGCCCCCGTTCTGGTTTGTCGGGGAGGCCAGTGTCGCGTTATAGGCACCCGGAGGGGCCGCATAAGTGTGGACGCTGGAGAAGCCGGGATCGGTGCTGATTTGCAGGATGTAGTCGTTGGCGCCGCGCGTCGCGGGCACGGTCACATTGACGTTGGTCGCGCCGGTGCCGGTCACCGCGTCGCCGAACGGGTGGACCGGCTCGATGTAGGTGACGAAGTTGGTACTGCGTCGCCCGGTGAGCTGGAAGGTCTCGCTGTGGCCCTGCTGGGTGGTACCGGTCGTGTTCTGGCCGTTATTGCCGCCACCGTTGCCGCCGCCGTTGCCGCCGTTACCGCCGCCATTGCCGCCGCCATTGCCGCCGCCATTGCCGCCGCCGTTGCCGCCGCCGTTGCCGCCGCCGTTGCCGCCATTGTTGGTGTTCTGGCCGCTGTTGCCGGTCGTACCGGGGTTGATGACGGTGCCCGAATTACCTGTGTTGTAGGTGGCAGGCTGGATGTAAAGCCCCTCGACTTGGTAGAAGATGCGCTGACCGAACTGCAAGCCGGTGCCGGGGATGGGATTGGCCGTGATGGTGACGCCGGTATTGGTGCCGGCCGTGCCCGCAGTTCCGGTGCCAAAGACGAAGCCTAGTCCGGCCCCGGTCACACTGATGAGAGTGCCGCTGTCGGCGGGGTCCGGCTTGGAGGCCGTCACGGACTTTTTCCCGTTGAAGTCGTCGAAGACCATCAGGGTGTTGTGACCGGCCTGGGCGAGAATCGGCACCTGTCCATAGCCGGCCAGGCCCAGGATACCGCCGACGGTGGTGGTAGTATTGTTGCCGCCGCCGTTGCCGCCGCCGTTGGTGTTGGTGTTAGCGCCAAAGACCGTCTGCGTGGAGGCGGAATAGAGGGGCAGGCTGGCGACACTGGACAGCGAAGCCGGCGCATCGCTGCGGTAGACATGGAACTCCAGGAAGTTGATCGAGTTGATATTGCCGGTGTCCGAGGTGATACGGACCGCGATGGGGATATAGGTGCCGCTCGGGATGCCGATCGGAGGCACCCCAGACAGGGAGCCACCCAGGTCCGATGCGCGCCCGGAGACGGCATGTGCGCCCGAAACGTTTGCCCCGCCGAGCGAGGCATCTTTGTGGCCTGCCCGGATGGCACTCAGGAGAAGCCCGGCGGCCAGCAGAGCGATCAGGATGCCGCCGATACCGCTGACAGCGCTGCGGTGCGTGGCGGTGGAAGGCGAGTCCGCGCCCACCTGGGCCGCGCTGGCGGTGCGGAAGGTGTGTGTCGTGTCCACCGAATAGTCAGGCAGGTGGTAGAGAGCCGTCGCCCGGTCTTCAGGCCGGATGCCGCCCCCAAGGTCAGTGATGACCGCGTCGGCGTCGTTGTTGGTGGCATTGCTGATGCGGATACGCCCAGTCACGACGCCGTTGCGGGTCACGATCATGTCAAGGCCGTTATATAGCCCGTCTCGCGTGCCCTTGTTGAGAGTCACAGATTGGGTATCGCGTCCGATTAGGACGGTAGCGACGGGCAGGTTGAACCGGCTGATCTGGCGAACGGCGTTGAAAGCGGCATTGCCGAACGCCTCATTGACCAGTTGTTCCTCATCGGTGACCGGGATAGGCCTCTGGTTGGAGTAGCCCTCGGCCAAGGCCCCGTTGAGCAGGAAGCCGGAGCGCGGGTCGAACACGCGAACGACGAGGTTGACTTTAGCCTGCCGCCGGTCACTGGAGAAGGAGATGGAGGCGATCTCGCCGGCGACCACGGCCTGCACCCCCAGGGCCTGCCCCAGCCGCTCGATGCTGGTGAGGTTGAGGGGAGGGGTCAGGTTATTGCTCTGGATGCCGTTGAGCAGGTCCTGACGGGGCAGAACGGCGTAGCGGTTAAGCTTCGCCAGCTCGACGACGAACGAGTCGGCGGCGAGGCGGCCGACATCGGTGCCGCCATACCCGGAGGGGTTGGCGAAGTCGAGGACAGCCCAAGTGGGTTGTGGAGTAGCAAGTCCCTGTGCCTGCACGGCGGGCGCGCGGAGCAGAAAGACGGCGAGAACGGGCAGCACCATCAGTACCGAGAGTAGGAAACTGAGGGGCTGCGCGCTCCAATGCTTTTTCAGGTGTTTCACGAGATGGAGGTCCTCCTAGAAATCGTTCGATTTCGCCGTTCGACACCTGTTTTCGTCAACAAGTACTTCGACGGCTTTGATGTTCAATGATTGCCGGGCTTGGCCCCGCCCCGGCGCGCGCCGGGGCGGGGTCGGCCCCTGAGACCGTCGGGGCGGCTCTCGGTCCGCGTTACCTTCCGGTCGGGATACGCACGGTAGTATCCACATAGACCTTGATCCAGTAGGCCTGATAGGGCTGGAGCGAATCGGATGCGGAGACCGTTTGATAGTTGGCCCCATCGTAGCGGTACAGCGTCGGCGCGACGAGGTGGTTTGCGCTGCTGGTCGCATCTGCGAAGGAGAGCACCGTCGTCCCAGTGGCGAAGGTCAAGCCGGAGACGGGAACCGGGGATGTGCTGGGCACACCGATCTGGTTCCAGGACGGGTGGAGGGCGACGCTGATCGCGCCGGTCGTCGCCACCCCGGGCTGCGTGATGTCCACCGCTTTCTTGAGGAAGATCCAGTAGCCGACTCCCAGGCGGATGGCATCGGCAGGCGGAGTCGGGTCCAGGGCATACTGCGCCAGCAGCGGGTTCCAGACAGCGATGTGGGTCCGGTTACCGTTGGGCGTCGTCCCTGGCGGGGCGGTGTTCAGGGCGCCGAACAGGCTGTCTATGGAGGAGCCGCTATAGTCAAACGGCAGGGACAGGAAGATCAGGCCCGGCGCGAACGTGTGCAGCGGCGGCAGGCCATTGATCCCGGTGAAGTCCAGCCGGCTGAACGTATTGGCGACCAGCGTGACTGTCTGCGTACCCGCCGTGACGCCGTTCTTAACGGCGGTGACGGTGTAGGTCCCCTGCCCCAGCGTGAGGGGTCCGTAGTTGATCTGGCCACCGTCCGAGGCCGCCGTGGAGGTGGCGGTCGTGACGGGGGCGGGCGAGACAACCTGCCCGGTGCCGGTGTTGGTGATCGTGAGCGTGACGCCGGCCAGCGGCGTCGTGCTGCCCGTTCCAGTGACGAGGCCGCCCAGGGTGCCGTTCACGACCGCGCCGAGGGTGATGTCGGGGACGGTCGTAGTCGCACCGCCGACGACGACTACGGCGATGGGCGCGCTGCTGCCGAAGCCGGTCGCCGAGGCGGTCACGTTGTAGGTGCCTGCAGCCAGCGAGGGAACCGTGTAGGTGCCGGTCGCATCCGTGGTCACCGTGGCGGCGATCACGGCAGGGCTGCCGCTGCTGAAGAAGACCGAGGCGCCCTTGATCGGGTTGCCCGAGGTGTCCACCACCCGGCCTGTCACGATCCCTGGACCGGCCTGGAGGGTGAAGTTGACGGTCAGGGCCGTGTTGCTGGCGACGACCAGGCCGGCCTGCGTCTGCATGCCGAACCCGGCCTTGGCAGCCGTGCCGCTGTAGGTGGCCGGGGCCACCGAGGACAAGGTATAGCTGCCGTTGGAGTCGGTCGTGGTCGAGTAGACCTGGCCGTCGGTCGAGGTGAAGGTGACGGTCGCCCCAGCAACCAAGTTGTTGGTAGTGTCCGAGACCTTGCCGGAGATGTTGCCCGGCGCGGCGGGAACCAGGGTCAGACTGGCCTGCTGAAACGTATCCCCCTCGACGGTGAAGACGACGCCAGGGTTGGATGCGGCCCGGATGAAGCCGGGCCGATAGGCGGCCAGGGTGTAGCTACCCGGCTCGATGCCGTCAATGCGGTAGTTGCCCGCCGAATCCGTCGTCGCGCTGAAGGTCCCACGTCCCGGAATGGCCGGGCCGAAGGCAGACTGGAGGTAGACGGTGACGCCCGCCACGCCCGACCCGACGACGCCATTGCCACTCGTGGAGCGGATGGTGCCGGCGATGGTGCCGGTCCGCAGGTAGTCCACGATGTTGTGGATGATATTCTGCCGTTGATTGCGCGGATTATAGACCACAGGGTTGGGCGCGAGGGGGTTCGTGACCTTGTAAAACTCGCTGCTGAGTGCCTCGAGGCCGAAGGTCGCATAGACCACTTTGGAGCCGCTTCCACCAGCAGCCGTGACCGGGTTCTCGGTGTAGATTAGACCTACACCGCCCGGCCCGGAAGCCGCCGCAGCGTTTCCGTTACTTGTCGCTCCAATCGGGTCGCTGAAAGGCGAAAGCGTGATGTCCGCGTGTGCGCCCTTGCCCGGCGTGATCGTGTCAATCGCACTGACGACGGCGTTGGTGTTGAGTGATCCACCAGGGAAAGGCTGGATATATGGTCCGAGTTGATCCAAAGATCCGTCCGTGCGCCAGTTTCCTAGGTAGCTATAGAGCGCCACTCTATGAGTGGATAGGATCGATCCGCTGAAAATATTCCCCCCATAGTTATTGGAAACACGCAAGAGGCGCTGACCAGGCTGAACCTCATGTAGCGAGAAATCGGGATTCAGCTCTGTGTGATTGCCAATCAAGTAGCCATCATACCCTGGCGCGTTAGTGATGCGATTATCAGCGATCGTCGGGGCAGTGTTGAGCACCGGGATGTGTGTTCCGCCATTGGGTGTCGCCAGTGTCGCATTCAGCACGTCGAACAGGAACCCACCTGCGGCGTTGTTGGCCGCGCCATTCTGAGTAAGCGTCGAGCCGATATCCTCACCGGAGACGCACAGACGTCCGCCTGCCGCCACGAAGTTCCGCAGCGAAGTCTGTGTTGCTGTGTCGGCCAGCGTCCCAGCCCCGGCCAGGACATCGCCGGTGAATGGCGCGATCCAGACGATGCAACGATTGGCAACAGGGACGCTGCCCGCCGCGACCGTGACTTTGGTCGTTCCACTCGTGTCGGCCACGGCCGGCTGTGCCTGCCGCGTCGGGGTGTATGCCTGGTAGACCGAGGCCGGGATCGGGCCGCGCGACAGGATGCGCCAGATGCTGTACTGCTGTGAGCGGACCGAAGGAACATTGTCCACCACCCCGCCATCATTAATGAATTGATCGAAGTAGGAACCGACACCCAGCCCGTTAAAGACTCGATTAGTCAGCCGTCTCTGGTCCTTGCCGCCACCTTCCGTATCAAGGTCCCGTCCGGTAGGCGAGTAGGAGCTGCCAAGGAAGTTGACTTCCGTGCTTGGATTGTTGACGTTTGCACCCGTGATGACCGTATGCCGATAGACAGCATTTGGCAGCAGGTTCACATCAATATCGGTGACATAGGACTCGGCCCCAAAGAGCTTGGGGACGAGGTTGAGCAGGCCGCGCTGACCGCCGAAGGTGGTGGCGGCGAACTTCTGGCCGAGGGCATAATCACTGACGACCAGGATGTCGTTATTGCCGATGGAGGCCGCCGTGCTGAAGCCCCAGATGTTGTCGTAGATGCGCCAGTTGCTTCTGACGCCGCCGTTGTTGAGTGGCGGCGTCGCCTGGTCGAAGGCAATCACGTCCATGTAGTAGTCGCTGCCCGTCGTCGGTGTGGTCCAGGTGGCGCTATAGAGCGCACCGCCTTGGCCATCCTGCTGGGCGTCCGGCAGGCGGGTCATCTGGAGCCACTCGGCGGGGGCGCCGGTGCCGTCTGCCACCAGCGTACTGGTCGTGGGACGCACCTGCCCCGCACCGCTGAAGGGCTGCTGGTCGTCCACGCCCGCCAGGTAGTACGGATCGCGGAAGTCGGTGCGGCTCGTGTCTCCGGCGGTCGTAGCGGCGGGATTCGTGGCGAAGGCTGGGTTCACCACCTGGCACTCGAATTCCGGCCCCCAGGGGGTGAAGAGATTTGGGTCGCTGCCAGGCGGGTGCTGGACGATTTGCTTAGTGTCGGGATCGGTGACAGGCTTCCCGTTGATGTCGAGCACATTCTCGCCGTTGCCACCTCCCCCATCACGCCCGATGGAGATCGTGTCCGAGGCGTTCGTCGCCGGGCCGGGCACGGCTGCGCCGGGAGCATCTTCCGTCCCACCGATTGCACCGCGGTTTGCCGTGTCAAAGATCACGCCGGTGCTGCTGGTGAATTGGTTGAAACCTGGGTACGCCCCACCGTTGATGAGCTGTGCCGACGAGCCGCTATCCCGTAGGGCAGGATTGGTGGCGTTCGGGTTGTTGCTCTGGAAGTGGTACCGGAAGTCCCTGGCGAAGACCTTGTGCTCCAGCCCCTGTGCATCCTGATATTTGGAGTTCGGGTTCTTGATCTGGAGGTAGACCTGTGCCCCAGTGGATCCGCCGGTCGCAGCCCCCGTGTTATCAATGCCCGCCTCACGGCTGCTCAACCGGGCGGTGAACGTCACCCTCTGGCCAGGCGTGATGCCGTAGCGGGTCGTGTTGCCCGCCGAGTCGGCGACATGGACGATCTCGTTGCCACTGTAGGGGAGCAGCGTCGGCGGATCCAGGTTCACGACCTGGGAGACCAGGATGCCGGAGTAACCTCTGCCGACGGTTCCTCCTGCGGTCAATTTGCCGCCGACCGGTACGGAGATCGCCGTCTCGGAGGTCGCGCCCGTCGCCGGGTCGTTGTAGGTAACGGTGCGATTGGACGAGTAGGCGATGCTGAAGATGCTCCCGAATGGCGACCAGGTCGGGTAGACGTCGTCATAGACATTGCCGGTCGTGCTGGTCTGGGCGGGGTTGTCATCCGTGTTGAGCTTGATCGCAGGGTTAGCCGCAGGTGCCGTGGGCGCCGTTTCGGGCGTCAGCACCTGCGTAAACACGGCGGTGAGCTGGTAGTAGTACTCGTCACCTAGCACGACGTTGGTATCCACGGCCTGGAGAGACCCGGCCGTCCTAGCCGTGACGGGCACGTTGGTGAGATAAGGTGTTTCCGTACCAACATTACTAATCGGCGGATTGTTCACCGAGGTCAGCGCAGCCGGCGAGCGGTACAGGTTATAGGAGGTGGGGCTGCTGGTGCCACCGTTAGCAAAGGTGATCGTCACCTGCGGTGCCCGCGCAGTATTGACCCCACCGAAGGCGCTTAAGATCTGTGGCGGCGAGGCGGCGGTGCCAGCCTGGGTGAAGTTCGGCGAAAGATAATCGCCGAAGCCGCTGCTTGTCGGAGCCGAGCCATTGGGCAGAGCCGAATCGGAAAGGATTTCAATACCCTCGACGATCGGCGGGTCGCCGGACACAGGGTTGAAGGCAACAGTGATGATGCCGGCAGTAGCGTTGTTGAAGAAAAACTGGTTGCCGCTGGAGGCAATCGCGGTGTATCCCACGACGATGGCGGTGTTTTGACCTACCGTGGGCGCAGCGCTGGCCAGGGCGAAGTCAGCGCGCGTGAAGGCGTTGGCAGGCGTCGTAGTGGTGGCGGGCGTGTTGACGACGGCGGCCGTGGCCGTCTGGCGCGTAAAGCCCGGCTCGGTGACGACGACGGTGTAGCCGGCATTGACCGGCAGGAAGGCGATATAGTTGACCGACTTGCCATCGCCGCTAGGCGCGGCGGGGGAATTGCCTGTGGCACCCGTCTTGAGAATGGCGACCAGGGTATTGTTGGCACCGGTGACGCGGAGCGTCGCGCCGGTCACGGGGTTCGTAGTGGCGGTGCTGGTGACCAGGCCGCCCAATGTCCCGATACCCGCGTTGGTGGTCGCGCCGCTGGCGAGTGTAAAGTTCACGGTGGCGGGGGTGGCCGATGTGACCACCGTCTGCTGCGACTGGGTCGTCAGCTTGGCGCTGAAGGGGGGCGAGACCGTGACATCATATTTGTCACCGGTAGGCGTCGGCGGCACCCTGACGGAGAAGGTTCCGGGGGTCGCGGCATTGTTGGTCGTCGTAGTGGCCAGTGTCTCGCCGGTGTTGTCGTCAATGACGCTGACCGGGAGGTTCCCCTGTCCGGTCGAATTGGAGTCGTTGACGGTCCCGTTGATCGTCGCGGTTCCCTGTGCCAATGGGAAGTCCAGGCGGGTGAAAGCGCCGCTGCTGATGGTGACGGTCTGCGAGGCCGGGGCGTAGCCCGAGGCAGGGTCAGGCGTGGCCGTGACGGTGTAGGTGCCCTGGGTGAGCGCGCCGTTGTAGTTGATCGCGGCGCCGCCATTGGGGTCGATGGAGGTCGCGGTCGCCGAGGACAGTGGCGAAGGGTCTGTAGTGACCGGGCTTCCGGAGGCGTCGGTGACGGTGATGGTGGCAGCGAGGGGCGTGGCACCGGTCGGGTCGGAGACAAGGCCGTCAATGCGGCCCGGCGCGATCTGCACCTGGCGGACGATGTCAATGTTGCCCTGGGTCGCCCCATTGACAGTCACATTGAAGACGCGCTTGCCAGAGACATTGTTGGTCGGGTCGGACAGGTGCAGGCGGACGCTGTACCGAGCGCCCGGAGTCAGGTTGCCGAAGGTGTAGGTGAAGGTCCCGTTCCGGTCAGTCTGGTAGATCTGCGGGGGCGTGCCCGGATCATTCGTCGTATTGATGACGGGGGCCGGGGGGCCGAGCGTCTGTGCCGTCCCGCCGGTCACGGTGAAGCCCTGCGGCTGGCTGAGGAAGGTATCCGGGACATAGTTCCCGGACAAGCCCTTGGCGACAGTATCACCGGCATCGACCTGATAAATTGGGGTGGCGGCAGGCTCCGGCGTCGCGGCGGCCTCATTGGAGCGGGAGGTCTCGCCGCCCGCATCCGTGTTCTGGAGGACCTGGAGGTAATAAACGTCGTGCGGGGCCGTCGGGCTGGCCCCGCGCGAGAAAGCGATGTACTCGAAGCCCGGCGCAGGGTCGGTGTACGGGTTGCGCCGCAGGGACGACCAGGCAGGGCCGAAGTTGTCCGTGCCGGACAGGGTGACAGGCTTGCCGCCGTTGGTGACTGTACCGAAGCCGAAGCGTCCGCCGCCGCCGACCAGGAAGATCGAGCGGTTCGTGCCCGGATTGGAGGTGGCGATTACGGAGATGTTCGGGTCCGAGCCGGCGGCATTGCCGGTCGCGGTCAGGCCGGCGGCGTTGGAGGCGAAGGCGATGAGCTGTCCGTCCTGGGAGTAGGCAGGGTCGGTGTCATCGGCCTGGCCATCGGTCAGCTTGGCGGGCAGGGAGACATTGGCCGGGTCGGAGCCGCCGGTGCTGACGTACAGGAAGTAGAGGTGGTTGTGCCCCTTGTTGATTCCGGTCGTGCTGAACGCCGAGAAGACGATCTCGTCGGAGTTGCCGGGGACGAAAGTGGGGCGCTGAATGCCGGCGAAACTCAGGCCACCGGCTGCGACCGCCTGGGCATCGGTACGGATGGTCGGCGAGGAAAGCGTGGTGACGTCCACCGTCGAGGTCGGGACGGGGATGCTGTACAGGTTCTGCACATCGGGCGCGACCGAGTTAGCGTCCGAGGTGAAGGTGAGCTGGCGGTTGTTGTCGGCGCTGAGGGCGGGGAAGAACTCACCGCCTCCAGGGGGGCCGCTGCTGCCGGTGAGCTGGATCGGCGTCCCGCCGTTGACGGGGATCGCCCAGATGTGGAAGCGCGTCCCAACCGTGCCCGTCGCGGTCCGGTTGGAGGAAAAGACCAGCATGGTCTCGTCCGCCGTCCAGACCGGCGTGAGGTTGGTTGGGGTTAGGCTCGGCCCCTGAGTCGGCGTGAAGATAGGGGGCGGGCTGAAGGCATCGTAGGTCTGCACCGCCTCATCCACCTGGGGCGTGGCGCCGGCCGCGGCATTGGGCTGGCGCAGCGCGCCGGGGCGCAGGGCGGATTGCCTGTAGATAAAACGGCCATCAGAGGCGCGGCGCAGGTCCTGCGGGCCCGCCCCGACCATGTCTTTGAAGGTCTTAGGGCGGGCGGCAGGCGGCACGAGGGCATGCAGAGAGGTCCGCAAGGCGAGGGCTTGTCCAGTGCCGCCATGCCCGCGCACGGGGGCCGCGCTCACGGGCAAACCGGCGTTAAAGGCGGCGAAGGACAAGGCCGTCAGGGAAGACAGCAGGGCGATGGCGCGAATAGAATGTATAGCTTTCAAGCGGGTACAACCTCCTTGGTTGCAGGCACACGGCCGAGGCGAACTTTTCCGGGGCGAAGGATGCGCGGGTGGGCGGCATCAGAGCATGGCGCCGTTCGGCGCATCGGGGCGGGCATTCATCTCCAGAAAAACAACGGTTCGATGCGGCAATCCAATGACCAGGCAAGACTAAAGATCAGACAGGACTAAAACCAGGCGAGACTAAAAAGAGCGGCGAGTGCGCCACACATCCGCAGTTTGGGTGCGGCTTGGGTGACGGCGGGCGCGGAAACGGTTGTCAGGGCAAATCTGAGGGCAGGGCAAGTCTCAGGGGATGATTTAGGGTTTCATATCGTGTGACGGTTCGGTCGAGCCTCTGCCCGAGTCCGCCACCGGCTCCGGAGTCATCGTCCTTGAGCATGATTTTCTTTGAGTGTGATCTTCCTCGGGGCCGAAACCCCGGCAGACATAGAGGGGTAGTGAAACGATTATAACATAGAGCCGACTTTTACGCAAGCGGTTTTTTCGAGGATTTCTCGAAGGGGCTGATTTTCGTATTTATTTCGCGGAAAAGAAACGGCGGAGACGATTTGTTCGCCCCCGCCGTTCGGATTCGGCTCCCGGTCGCTAGACCGCTTCGGAGCCGCCTTACTTGGTCGGAATCTCGATCGTAGCATTCGAGAACACCTTGATCCAGTAGGCCGTCCAGGGCTGGAGGACGCTGCTCTGGGTCACCGGCTGGTAGCCGCTCCCGTCGAAGCTGTACAGCGTCGGTGAGACGACGTGGTACTGGCTGCTGGCCGCCGTGGCGAAGGTGATCATGCTGCCCGCACCGTTGTCGAACATCAGGCTGGAAACGGGGACTCCCTTGGTGTTCGGCACCCCGATCTGGTTCCAGGAGGGATGCAGCGTGACTGGCACGAAGGGCGCCGTGGGGGCCGCCCCCTGCACCGTCACCGGCACCGGGTTCTTAAGGAAGACCCAGTAGCCGATGCCAAGCCGCAGCGAGTCGGCAGGCGCGTTCGGGTCCAGAGCATACTGCCCCACCGTCGGGTCCCAGACCGCGACGTGTGTCCGATTGCCGTTCGGCAGCGTCCCCGCGGGTGCGGTGTTGAGGATGCCGAACAGGGCATCGAAGCCGAGCGAGCTGTAGTCGTAGGGCGTGGACAGGAACTTCAAGCCCGCCGAGAACGTGAAGATCGGCGGCGCGCCGTTCGCTCCGGTGAAGTCCAGCCGGTTGAACTGACCTCCCGCGACGGTCACCTTCTGCACGACCGGAGTCCGGCTGCCGAAGGTCAGGGTGGCGGTGTAGCTGCCCTGGGCCACTTGCCCGGCGTAGTTGATCCCCTGCGTCGCGCCGTCTGGCGCGGGCGAGATGGAGCCGTTGGTGGTGAATGTCGCCACCACCGTGCTTGCGCCGGCTGCATTAACGCTCGTGATCGTGACGGTCGCGCCGCCGACAGCCGCGTTCGTGGTTGCGTCGGAGACCAGGCCGCCCAGCGTTCCGACACCGCTGGTGAGTTGGATGTCGGCCCGTCCCACTTGGGTGTTTGTCAGCGGGGCAGGCGTCACCTTGACTGCGGCGGGCGGGTTGAAGGTCGCCTTGGTCGCCGAGACCGAGTAGGTGTCGCCTGGCGCGAG
>JANLUQ010000607.1:0-11169 GCA_031363565.1 Armatimonadota bacterium
GAACCCGTAAACCGGATAGGATAGGCCCGCCTGTAGCGCCATCAGGTCTGCCAGCCACCGTGCAAGGCGACCATTGCCTTCGCGGAACGGGTGGATGAGCAGCAGTTCGGCATGGACCTCCGCGATACGGCGCGCGACTTCCGGCAGCGGGCCGTCAAGACAGGGGGTGTTGGCTCGCAGCAGTCCACCCTCAAATGCCTCCATATTCTGTGACACGAGGGCGGCGGGCGGCCATGTAAAGCCGCCTTTGGAGACATCCACCGTCCGGTACTGACCTGCCCACTCATAGATGCCGCCGAGCCAGTCTTTGTGCATTTGACAGAGAAGCTGGGCCGTGAAGCGCGTTCGGCTTGTCAGGGTCATCGTCGAAGCGTTCTGGGCTGCATCCAACGCTTCAGCCTCTAATAAGTCTATTTCATACTTGCGCTGTATCCCCAAGTTGTTCCGCAGCACGCGCCCGCGCGAGCCGGGTTCGGCCTCGGTTTCTACACCCTCCGGCGGCTGATACTCGGCTGATTCCTTCTGCATCGTAGTCACTCGCTCCCATTGCATTACCCATCCACGTCTGTTCGGCGATGCCTCTCCCGTTTCCTGTCTCCGTGCTTTTTTACGATTCAGACGATAATTTTATATAAAAGTCACATAAAAGGTTGAAGTCCAGGGTATAGATGTGGCACAATACTCATACGAATTATTGCAATGCGACCGGCGTTCTCGCCCGAAGACGTCACACCCCGACCAAACGCCGGGGCAGAGGAGACCAATCCATGCAAGCCGCAGTCGAAAAGATCCCAATACGCAAATCCGATGCGCCCAAGCCCAACCGTCGGAACAAGAAGCGTGACTCGCTGGCCGAGCGGCGGATGCAGATGGCAGACGATGCCGTCCGGGATAGCCGCAAAGAGCGACAGGCGATGCTCCGCTTCCTGTCCTACCTGACGCCTTACCTGCCGCTGTTCGTGTCTGCCACCCTCTTAGGTATCACAAACTACACAATCAGCGCCCTGGTGCCGAGCATCACCGGCTATGTTATTGACCGTATCATCCTGCACAGCGCGACCCACCATGTCGGGCGGAACAACCCACTCTACCCTGTGCTGGACCACCTGCTGCACCGCTTCGCGCCACACGCCGGGCCGATAGGGCAGGCGAACTTCCTGCTGGGGATGGTCATGGTCGTCCTGCTGCTGTCGGGCACGATCATCTTCCTGCGCGGGTTTTTGGTCGGCATCGGCGGGCAGCGGGTGATCTTCAAGGTTCGCAACGACCTCTATGAGCACATTCAAGGGCTATCGCTGTCGTTCTTCCAGACGAATCGGTCCGGCAGCATCGTGTCCCGCCTGACCTCGGACATCGCCCTGGCCCAGAACTTCATCGGCAATGCCTGCACGCTGCTGTGGATGGACTCACTCTCGGTAATCGGCATCGCCGTCTGGCTGTTCGTCATTTCGCCGCGCATGGCATTGGTCTCGCTTGCCGTGCTTCCCTTCTGGGTCTTCAGCGTCCGGTTCTTCGGCCAGCGCATCCGCAAAGCCTCCCACGCCGTTCAGGAAGGGCTATCCGAACTGTCCGGCCAAGTGCAGGAGAAGGTGGCCGGCGCGACCGTAGTGCAGGCCTTCGCGCGGGAGAAGCGCGAGACGCGCCTGTTCCACCGGATGCACCGCTCGCTGTTCGACCGGCAGGTGACGACGGTGCGCTACCAGGCACTCAACATGGCGGCCTCGAACGTGCTGACCAGCGTCGCCCCTATCACCGTTGTGCTGTTTGGGGCGCACGAGGTCATCGCAGGCCGCATGACGACCGGTATGCTGATCACCTTCTGGACGACCTTGAGCATGTTCTATTTTCCGCTCCAAAGGCTGACCGACATGGCCGCCGTCATCGCGAACGCCGGGGCGGCCATTGACCGCATCTTCGACATCTTCGACATCACGCCGGATATCGCGGAGGCTGAGGATGCCGTTGCCCTGCCCGCGCGCATCCAGGGCCATGTCGAGCTTCGCAATGTCACGTTCGGCTACGACCCCGATGTGCCGATCCTGAAGGGCCTGAACCTGGACATCAGGCCCGGCGAGGTCGTCGCCTTCGTCGGCCCCTCCGGCGCGGGCAAGTCCACGCTGGTCAACCTGGTTCCACGCTTCTACGATGTGACCAGCGGCCAGATCCTGGTGGACGGGCTGAACATCGCCGATGTCAAAGTCAAGTCCCTGCGAAACAGCATCGGCATGGTGCTCCAGGACAACATCCTGTTCACCGGCACCATCAAGGAGAACATCCTGTACGGCCGTCCCAGCGCGACCGATGAGGAGATCGTCGAAGCCGCCGTCGCCGCCAACGCTCACGGCTTCATCGAGGACCTGCCGGACGGCTACGAGACGGAGATCGGCGAGCGCGGCACCAAGCTCTCGGGCGGCCAGAAGCAAAGGCTCGCCATTACGCGCGCCTTCCTCCGTGACCCGCGCATTTTGATTTTGGATGAAGCAACCTCAGCGCTGGACTCCGAGAGCGAGCAACTCATCCAGAACGCGCTTAACCGTCTGATGGTGGGCCGGACCACACTCATCATCGCCCACCGGCTGTCCACCATCATGCACGCGGATAAGATAGTCGCCATGAAGGATGGACGGATTGAAGAGGTCGGAAGCCACATTGATCTGCTGGCAAAGCGCGGCCTGTACTACCACTTATACAAAGCCCAGTTTGAACACGCCCTTTCTATGCCCATGCCCGACGAATGGGGGCAGGAGGTGACGGAGGGAGAGAATTTAGGGAAGGCCCAGATGGACCAGACCCAGGAGCGGCGAGCGCTGGCGACGCGGTAGTTATTACCAGGAGCAACAATTCAACAACAGTGTGATGCGGGCAGCAAAACTGCCCGCACTTTTTTGTTCCCCGCGAACGGGCTCGCGGTATAATAACGACAGCTCCACCTGATAATTGAGGGAAGAATCTACCATCATGCCTGACGACTTACTTCTCAAAATCGCCCGCGTAATCGGCCTGCTGGGGTTGGCCCTGCTGATCGTCAGCAGCATTGGCGGTACGCTGCTGGCCTCCCGCACGGCCCAGAGGATCAAGTTCTTGAAGGGCAAGACGTTCACCTACCACCGCACCATATCTATCGTCGGGGCGGCCTTATTCCTCCTGCACCCAGTCCCCCTACTGCTCGCCCACACGACCACGGGGATGCGCTGGTGGAACGTCTTCGTGCCCTTCACTGCGCCCAAGCAGGGCATCCTGATCGCCTGGGGCACGGTGGCCGCCTACACCCTCCTCGTCGTCACCGTCACTTCGCTGAACATCAAGAAGATGCCGCGCCGCCAGTGGCGCATTCTTCACTACGGCACCTATCTCGTGCTGGGCCTGGGCTTGGTCCACGCACTGACGATCTCCAACGAATTCGCTCGATACGAGCCGTTCCGCATTGAGGAGCCCGACAAGTTCCTGCTCGCCGTCGTCGCCGTGCCCATCGTGCTGTTGTTCCCGATCTGGCGCATCATCACGGCCCAGCGGCTCCGCGCAAGGAAGGTGTCCTGACTGTTGGAGAGTGACCACGGTATCCTGGCGACTCGGAGGATCGCACTCGGCCTCCTGCTCACGGGCATGGCTGCCGCCCAGGGCCAGGCCGCGCCAGACCTGAGCGCCCCGTCCATCCCGCCGCCAGGCGCCCAACAGGCCAAGCCGCCGTCTGTCGTCCGAACCGCGCCGACCACCGTCCCTCCTGGACCCGCGCTGACGGGCAATTTTCTGACGACCTTCAACGTCTCCACGCTGGGCAGATCCGCCCCGTCCCTCAACCAGCGGCTGACCCTGGACTATGCCCTGCCGCACGGCCAGGTGCTCGACCTGCGCGTCGAGAACTACTACGAGGGTTCCTACAACCAGTTGCCGCCTGGAGACCTGAGCCAGAACATCAACGAGCACAAGCTGGAGATACAGGGCACCTATACATACCCGCTGACGAAGGTGTTTTCGGTCTCGCCCGCGCTCCTGCACCACGACAACTTCCGCTTCTCCGATTCCTACTATTGGGGCCTTCTGACGCTCTCGGCCAAACTGCCGTTGGCGCGGGCGGTGACGCTGACGCCGAACGTGTCCGTACAAAAGCGTCTGCGGGGTGGGCGCGTGTTCTTCGACTCGAACACCTCGCTCGACTACGCCTTCGCGCCGAACTGGACAGCGGAGGCGACGTATCACCGCTACGAAAACTTCGGGGAACTGGACACCGAGCCGACGGAGAAGGAAGAACAGGAGTACGGCTTCATTCGGCAGCTTCCCCACGGCCAGACGGTCGCACTCTCTTACTTCCGCCATATCCAGCACGGCAGCGCGAACGACCAGTTCTCGTTCGTCCATCTCAAGTACGGGGTCGGGTTCTAAGGATGCCCGAGACAGGCAGACCCACTCTCTCGGCCATGGCCCTGGCCTTCCTGGTCCTGGGGGCGCCGGCGTTCAGCGGTCAGGCCATGACCATCGCCCTCCTCCGACGCGATCTGGTGGAGCGGCGCGGGTGGCTGCGCGGCGTCCCCGAACGCCCTGCGGGCCTGACCGCCACCGTCGTCGGACTGATCGGTGCGACGGCGCTCAAGCTGGGTCAGAAGACTATTCGAGGGTGGGATGGCTGCCTGATTGCCCTGCTCGCGTTCGCCCTTTCCATCCGCTTCCATCTCAATCCCGCGCTCCTTATGGTCTTAGCAGGGCTGTGGGGTATCGCGCGTGGGGCTAGCGGGGATGAACGCGGACACCCCTTGGAGCCTGTTCTGGCACTTCCTTGTCATCAGCCTCGTCGCCTTCAGGCGGGGAAGCGGAGCCTTACCGCTGATCGGGCGCGTCGGCGTGGCGCAGATGGGCGCGGCCTCGGGCGTCGAGCGGTTGTCCGAGCGCCGCTGGCTGCGTGACTTCGGGGACGGGGCCGCACCCGCTGTGGTCGGGCTGTTTACGGCGACAGGCTGGACACTCGCGAGGACCTCTATGACTGCGCCGCTGATGGCGACGGTCACTATGACCCCATTCGTGCTGGCCGTCCGCACGAAAGTCGCTCCAGGCTGGCTACTGGCAGCGGGCTTCATCGTCGGCGCGGCGGCCGAGCGCTGGTATTAGTCCAGCGCGGGTTGTCTCGACTGAACGCACTGCTTTGATTGTTCATCTCAGTGTCACGACCATCATGCATGCCGATAAGATCGTCGCGATACAAGACGGAAGAATTGCTGAGGTCGAAAGCCACATTGATCTGCTGGCGAACCGGGGCCTATATTACCACCTGTACAAAGCCCAGTTCGAGCACGCCCTCTCCATGCCCATGCCCGACGAGTGGGGGCAAGAGGCGGCAGGGGGGCCAGTATCAGCTCGTTCGAGCCCGTCTGAGAGTGTCGTCAGGCAACGATACGCCGGTCGGTGATCGCATCGTCGCTGACGATGGCCCCGTCCTTGAAGCGCAGGACGCGCTTGCAGTGGGCGGCGATGTCTTCCTCATGCGTGACCAGCACGACCGTCTTGCCGTCGTTGTTCAATGCCTGGAAGATCGCCATGATCTCCTCCCCTGTCCGGCTGTCCAGGGCACCAGTCGGCTCATCGCCGAACAGGATCGGGGGGTCGTTGACGATGGCACGGGCAATGGCGACGCGCTGCTGCTGGCCGCCCGAAAGCATACTTGGCGTGTGGTCCATGCGGTCGGCCAGCCCGACGCGGATCAGGGCACGGCGGGCGCGGTCCTCACGCCGACGTTCCCCGGAGTAGATCAGCGGCAGCTCGACATTGCGGAGGGCGGTCGTTCGGGCCAGCAGGTTGAACTGCTGGAAGACGAATCCTAGAGTGCAGTTGCGGATCTCGGCCAGCGTGTTCTCATCGAGGTTGGCGACCTCGAAGCCGTCGAGCGCATAGGACCCCGAGGTCGGCTGATCCAGACAGCCGATGATGTTCATCAAGGTGGATTTGCCCGACCCCGATGGCCCCATGATCGCCACCATCTCTCCCGCCCCAATGTGCAGCGAGATCCCCTTGAGGACTGTCAGCGCCATGCTGCCGGTCTGATACGTCTTGGTGATGTCGGTCAGTGTGATCATTTGCAGGGGGTCACTCGTACCGCAGGGCCTCGATGGGTGTGAGGCGGGAGGCTTTCTGAGCCGGATAGAAGCCGAAGAAGATGCCGACGGCGGCGGCGAAACCGAACGCCAGCAGGACGGGCGGCAGGGTCAGGATCGGGGTGTAATCGTCGCTGAGATGTCCCAGCAGCACCGCGCCGCCGATGCCCAGAGCGATCCCGATCACGCCGCCGAGCAGCGATAGCACGACGCTCTCGATCAGAAACTGCCACAAAATATCGCGCCGCTTTGCCCCAATGGCCTTGCGGACGCCGATCTCGCGGGTCCGCTCCGTCACCGACACCAGCATGATGTTCATGATGCCGATGCCGCCTACCAGCAGCGAAACGCCGGCGATGGAGGCCAGGAGGAATGTGAAGGTCCGCGTAGTCTGCTCGGCGACGGCGGCGATCTCGGCCTGATTGTTGATCGTAATATCGTCGGGCCGGTCCGGCTTCACATGATGGAGCTGGCGCATCAAGGCCGCGATCTGCGCCGAGGCCTCATCCATCTTGTCCGCGCTGACCGCCTGGATATCGGCGGTCGCGACGCGGCCCCGCCACCACCAGCGCCCCAGCTTGCCCTGGAACGTGCTCAGGGGCAGGAACACCTGATCGTCGGCGTTCTGTGACCCGACCTGTCCCTTGCGCGCCATCACGCCGACGACGCGATAGGAGGCCGAATTGATGCGAACACGCTGGTTCAGGGCGGACTTACCCTTGAAGAAGTCGGCGGCGACCTTAGCGCCCAGGATGCAGACAGGCGAGCGGGCACGCAGGTCACGCGGCGTGAAGAACCGACCGTCGGCGATGGTGAAGTTGCGGATATCGGCGTAGTCTGCCCCGACCCCGATGACGCTGGTATTGGTGTTAGTCCCGCCGCCCTTGACCTGCGCCTGCGTGATGTCCTCGCCCGACACGGCCGCGACGGCAGGCGCCTTTTTGAGAATAGCGTCCAGGTCCTCGAACTTGATATTGCGGAACGAGCCTGCGCCGCCAAAGACGCCGCCGGATTTGGTCTGGCCCGACTGGATGATGAGGACGTTCGTACCAAGCGCCTGGATCTGGCCTAATGTCTTCTGCCGCGCCCCCTGGCCCACGGCGATCATGGTGATGACCGCGCCGACCCCGATGATGATGCCGAGCATGGTCAGCATGGCCCGCATCTTGTTGGCGGCCAGCCCTTGCAGGGCGATGCGGACGCACTCGCCGAGGTTGAGCGCGGGTGTCCGGTTCTTCTGGAACCGATGCGGCAGGGCGGGCCGTCGCGTCGGCTCCGGGGCCGCCGGGTGCGGCGTCTCGGGCCGCTGAAGGAGTGTGCTCATGGTGCTGCTTTCTAATGGCTGCCTAGTGGCCGCCGCCCGGACCGCCCTTGCCGGGGCCGCCCCCGCCCGGCGCTCCTGCAGCCCCGCCGCCGTCAGGGGCAGGCTGGATAATTCCCAGGATGACTTTGTCGCCGGCCTTTAGCCCGCTCTTGATCTCCGTCTTCTCGCTGCCGACCACGCCGACCTGGACCGGGCGCACCTCGGACTTGTCGTCTTTAGTCAGGACGCGCACCGTGTTCCCGCCGGTCCGGCCCTCCTTCACGGCATCGCTGGGAACGACGAGGACGTCGCGCACATCGCGCACAATGAACTGGCAGGTCGCGTTCATGCCGGGCTTGATCGCCGCATCAGGGTTCTTGATCTCGACCCGGACATGCACCGTCGTCACATCGCGGTCGTTGATGGCCTGCGGGTCAATCCGCACGACGCGGCCCTCGGGCTTTGCTTCAGGCACGGCATCCAGCGAGATCTTGACTTTTTGGCCCATACTGATCTTGCCGACATCGGACTCGTCCACGCCGACATCAATGAACAGGCTGCTGATGTCGCCGATCTGCACGATCTTGGTGCCGTCCGAGGAGAGGGACTGGCCACTGGAAATGATGGTGCCTTCCTCGACATACTTCTGGAGGACGACGCCGTTGCGGGGCGCATAGATCGTGGCATCATGGAGCTGGATCGAGCGGTTATTGACCTCCGCCTGCGCCTTGGACACGGCGGCCTGCGCCGCCTGGATATCGGACAAGCGGATGCTGTTCTGCATCAGGCCCGCCTGGGCATTCTCCACGGTCATGCGTGCTTGAAGCAGGGCCGCGTGAGAGGCAGTCACATCCTCGCGGCGCGTCCCGATCTCGTAGCGGTTGGTCTGGGCCGTAAGCAGGGCGCCTCTGGCCTGGCTGATCCGTGCGGCGGCGCCTGCGAGGGAAGCCTTCTGATCGGCGTCAATGGTCTGGAGCCTTTGCCGGGCCTCGGCCAGTGTGGCGCGGGCGACATCGCGGGAGGCCAGGGCGGTGTCTACGGCCTGCTGGGCGACGAACCCTTTCTGGGCGAGCGAGTTTTGACGGTTGTACGCGGCATCGGCGGCGGCGACATTGGCGCGCGCCTGGGCATAGACCGACTGCGCCGAGGCGCGGGCCTGAGGGTTGCCGGCGACGCGGAGCTGCTCATACTGCTGCTCGGCGGAAGCCAGGTTTGCCTGAGCCTCGGAGATAGCACTGCCGGTCAGGGCGGGCTGGACCTGTGCCAGACGCTCCGCCTGGGTCAGCTTGGCCTGGGCCGAGTTCAGCCCCTGCTGCGCGCCTGAAACGGTCAGGGTGTCCTGTATACCCGACATCCGGGCCTGCTGCTGACTCTGGGATAGCCGGGCGCGGGCAGTGGTCAGGTCGGCCACCGCCTGATTGTAGGCCGAAAGCGTGTCCGACGGGTCAATACGGGCGATCAATGTCCCCAGCTTGACATGGGTTCCGACATCCACGGCGAGTTTGATCATGCGTCCGCCGGCGCGGGACTTCACATCCACCGTGGTCAATGGCTGGACCACGCCACTGGCCTCAACGGCGTCGGTCACATCGCCGATCACAGCGGTCTCCGTCCGATAGTGGACCTGCCCGGCTGCGTTCGCGCTCTGGATCTGTCGGTAGGCGAATGCGCCGACCAGCCCGAGGCAGAGGACGGCAAGGAGGAGGATATTGGTACGTTTTCTCATCCCCGCTATTCTACCCGCCCTAGGCATCTTTTACGTCTGTCGGCTCTTACGGTACGCGCCGGGCGTGACGTGCAGATGCTGGCGGAATTGGCGAGAGAAGAAGTAGACGTTATCATAGCCCAAACGCTGGGCGACGGCTTTAATGGGCAGGTCGGTCTCGCCGAGCAGGGCCCGTGCGGACGCCATCCGGGACTGAAGCGCGTATTGGTGCAGAGGCAGGCCCGTCGCGGCCTTGAAGCGCCGCCGCAGGGTGCTCAGGCCCATCCCCAGATCCTGGGCGAGCGCATTGTAATCGGACTGGAGTCGTGCCTCCTGGGCCAGAGCATCCAGCGCCCGGTTCAGCCACCCAGCCTCCCCACACGCCGGCTGCGCCCGTGCCTCGGCCAGTTCCAGAAGAAGCTGTTCCAGCAGGTTGGCGGCCCGCAGGCGGCCCCAGCGATCCGTGCGCTGGGCCTGGGCGATGAATGCGTCGAAGAATCCTGCCCATTCCCGGCCCAGGGGGGCAGGTTGTGGGCCTTCCGGCCACAGACCAGCGGCGGCCCACTCGTGGACCAGAGGCCCCTGGAACCCGACATGCCGGTGAAACCACGTCTGATGGCCTGGCGCGACGTGGAAGCGCGTGCGCGGGCCGGGATAGGCCGGCCAAAACCATGCGCCTTCCAGCAGGTACGAACAGTCATCGTAAGCCAGCGCCACACCCCCCTCTGACATGAACTGGATGGTGCTGTAACCGTCCAAATACTTGTCAATGGAGACGGCGCAGTGCGGCTCACGGGTGGTTGCTAGAAACGTAATGGCCGGGTCGTTCATAAGTCATTTACAGGTGAGCAGAATATATAAAGGTTCGGCCAGCAACTCCATTGGCAGGGGAGCCGAAATGCATCATAATGGGATAATTGCAATTTACCTGAAGTAAGACGACTTTTGCAAGGGAGGCTTTATGAAACTGACCGAAAACCAGCTGCAATCGTTCCGCGAAAATGGCTACTTGGTCGCCGAGGGTGTCGTCACGGACGCTGACCTCGCCCCTGTCATCGGCGAATACGAGACGTGGATTGACCGGCAGGCGGGCGCGCTGCAGGCCGCAGGCAGGATCACCGACCTCCACACGGGCGAGTCGTTCGGGCGGCGCTTTGCCGGCCTGTACGCCCAAACGCCCGAGATCGGCAGCGGCATGGACATCATGCAGATGCGCGGCCCAGCCACCTTCGCCTTTCTCCGAAACCCGAACCTGCTGGATGCCGTCGAGAGCCTGATCGGACCGGAGATTTTGTGCAGCCCCATCCAGCACATCCGCGCCAAGCCGCCCGCCGCGCTGACCGGGGAAGGTGCGGGCTTCTTCAATGTTCCCTGGCATCAGGATGCCGGCGTGACCTGGGCAGAAGCCGACGAATCGGATATCGTGACCTGCTGGCTCGCCCTGGTGGATGCGACCGTCGAGAACGGCTGTATGGAGGTCATGCCCGATGTCTGGGCGCAGGGCTTCCGGGAGCACCAGGCGGAGGGGGGGACGACCATCCGGCCCGACCTGCTGCCGGATACGGCCGCGCGCGCGGTCCCTGTTCGCAAGGGCGGCCTCGTGTTTATGCACCGCCACACCCCCCACCGCTCGACCCCGAACTTTACCGATGCCGTCCGCTGGAGTCTGGACCTGCGCTACCAGCCGGTCGGCACCCCGACAGGCCGCCCCTTTCATCCGGCATTCGTTACCCGCAGCCGGTCCCATCCGGAGACGGTGCTGACGGATCATGCCGTCTGGGACCAGCAATGGGCGGAAGCTCTGGAGAGTTCTCGTGGCGTGTCCGCCCACCGAGTGAACTAACTGATGTTACGCAAGCCTCACTCTGAGCGCCGGGCCGTGAGCGCCGAGCCGCAAGCGCCGAGTCGTGAGCGCCGGGCTGTGAGCGCCCCGCCGTGAACGGCAGGTCTGGAGGGCGCGGACGCCGCCTGGAGAATCGCGACGCCGAGCGCGCGACGCTGACCGCCGCCGCGCACGACGCCCGCGCCGCCGTCCAGGCCGCCGCGAAGACGCTCACCGCCAAGCGCCGGAAGGCCGGGGC
>JANLUQ010000636.1:0-3185 GCA_031363565.1 Armatimonadota bacterium
CACCGCGCAGGCGCGGGTGGTAGGGCGCGAGGGCGCTCACCAAAGCCCCCAAGCTGCGCGGATCGCGGGCGAACGCGAAATCAATGTCGTCCGTGACGTGCGAGGCCCCTTGCAGGCGCATGGCGATCCCGCCAATAATCACGAACCGCAGACCGCTGGCGTTCAGCGCCGCGATTATCCGCTGAAAGTCGTTGTCCGGTTTCATACTGTCCTCCTTGAAAAACGCGAGTTCGCGCTCCATCTTTTCCAGTCGCTCCCAGGGCGAAAGGCGCAGGTTCCGGCGCAACAGGGAGACGTCCACTCCGTTCTCGTCCTGCTCGCCAAAGTCGTGCGTGTAGGCCTGCCACTGCGCCCACTGCTCCTCGTTCATGCCGAGCCGGTCCGCCTGCTGCTCTGCTAGGGCTTGCGTGTTCATAGCCTGATTGTACCCTACAGGTAAGCCGCTTCCTTGGCTATGGCCCGTCGCTGTGCGCGAACACGTCCGGCCCGAAGCCCAGCGCGGCCAGCAGCGCGTTCCAGCGGGCGACGGGCAGGCTGCCGCCAGAGGCCTGGTCGTGGCCCTGGCCGAAGTTGCCTTCGCCGGGCGGGAGCGGGACGGAGCGCAGGAACTCCAGCACGTTGACGCCTCTGGCAGCACGGGCGGAGAAGTTGACACGACCCGGCAGGTAGGCGTCATTGGCGGCGAGGACAATGAACTTGGGCAGGCGCGTCCGCCAGATCTGAGCCACGAGCGGGTGAATCTGGCAGGGGGAGGAGGCCCGGATGAGCGCCACCTGCCCGCTGAAGACGGGCGCGGCCTTTTTGGCTTCTTCCATGGCCGCCTTGACCTCCTCGCGGGCCTCGCGCAGTGCCTGCACGTCGGCGCTCTGCGAACTGACCAGTTCGCGCGGGTCGGCGTGGGCGAGCAGGGCGCGGGCCGCCGCCTCCGAGTCATAACGGGCAGCGCGGCGGGCGGCGTTGAGCAGGGCGACGGCCTCTTTGAGATATTTCGCCGTGTGGCGCTTCTTGACCTCGGCCAGCATCGGGAACGGGGCCGATTCGCCCAGGTCGCCCATTAGGCCGATGGCGGCGACCCAGTCCAGGTCGGCCATGTCGGTCAGCCCAGCCAGCAGTTCCCAGGTCAGAAGGGCGGTGGTCGGGATGGGGTCCCAGGTGTAGGCGCTGACCAGGGTGTCGCCATCGGGGACGCCGCCGGGCCGGTGGTGGTCCACGAAGCAGGTCGGGACGCCGGACAGGACGGAGGTAGGCTGGCTGCCCAGGTCCAGGACGAAGAGCCGGTCTGGGCTTGTGTCCTTGATCGTCTTTCGGTTCCCTTCACTCCACGCGCTGCGCTCCCGGTCGGGCAGGAGGCGGCGGATGTTCGAGAAGCCTAGCCGTTCCAAGCCGCGCTGCCAGAGGACACCCGCCGCCAGCCCGTCGGCGTCCGAGTCGTGCAGGGCGACGACGGCGGCGTCGCGCGGGATCGGCGAAACGAAGGCTTGGAAGGCCGCGCAGGCGGTGTCCAGGTCGGGCGTCGGGTCGGGGATCAGGTCAAGCGTCATCGTCCATGTCTCCTTCGGCCTCGGCCAGACGCCGGACCGTTTCCAGGGTGTCTATCTCGGCAGCGAGCTTGTCGGAGCGCCTACGCAGAATGCGCGGGAAGCGCAGGGCATAGCCGCTCTTGTGCCGGCAGGACGCCTGAACGCGGTCAAAGGTGATCTCCAGGACGACCAGCGGCTCTACGGTCCGCACCTTACCGTGGGCAAACTCTTGCAGCATATGGGCGCGGCACCAATCGGAGAGCGCCTGCGCTTCCAGGTCAGTCAGGCCCGAGTAGGCCTTGCCGACGTTAAGCAGGGTCGGGTCAGTTTCGCTGGCACGGACGGCGAACGTGTAATCAGACAGGAATTTGCTGCGCCATCCTTCGCCGACCTGGGCGGCCGTGGTGACCACGTCTAGGGTCGCCAGCGCGCGTTTTATCTAGAGCTATTCACGCCCACGCCGGCCCGGTTTATAAGGAAGCGTACAGAACGTCATAGGGGGTGAAGGCAACGGATACTTCAGCCCGCAGGGTGTCCGTCAGCGTCTTGCGGCCCAGGCGCTTTTGCAGTTGAAGGAGGGGTAGGGTCAGGTCGCCCAAGACGGGAATGATCTCACCGTCGAGGATGAGGCCCCTACCCCCGGTACTGCGTACCGACCCGCTCGGCGGTCTCGGCGAACGAGAGAAAGGCGGAAGGACTTATGAGGCCCCCCGTCCCCAATCTGCCCGACCAGGTTCTTGCCGTGTGACCGGATGCTCTCGACCCGGTGGCCTTACAGCAGGCCGGGGCGTTCGGCGAGGGCGAGGAGCGGGTGCGGCGCCAATGCCGCCGCCAGCGCGTCGGCATGGCGGCGGACTTCGGGACCTTCGGGCATGGAAACCAGCTTTCTATGCCGGTTGTACCCGAATCTAGGGATGAGGCAAAAGGCGCACACGGGGGTACGCCCTTCCCTCGCCCTCTCTTCCCTCTCTCTCTTTTCTTCCCTCTCTCTCGCCCACCTTGCCCTCCCCTACCCCGCCTTGCCCGCTTCGGTTGCTTGGGGCACTTCGTTCAACTTTCCGGTCTTTACGTCGTAGATATAGCCGTAGATGGGGATGGTCTTGGGCACCAGGGGATGGCTGCGGACGCGCCGGACATCGTCCACGACCGCGCCCTCTCGGTCGCTGACGGTCAGCCAGTCGATGGCGTCGCCCGCACGGGAGCCGGGGCCTTGGCCGACATCGTGCCAGCCGCTCCCATCCACGGTGGCTGTTTCGAGGCTGCTGGCGAGAAGGCCCCGAATGATGTCGTCGGTGAATAGCTCCATGCCGCAGTCGGTGTGGTGGATGATGAACCACTCACGCGTGCCGAGGAGCTTGTAGGAGATGACCAGGGAACGGATAGCGTCATCGCTTGCCCGCCCGCCTGCATTGCGGATGACGTGGGCATCGCCCTCGGCCAGCCCGGCGTACTTGGCAGGATCGAGCCGGGCGTCCATGCAGGTGAGGATGGCGAAATGGCGGCCCGGCGGCAGTGGCAGGGAGCCTTTGTCGCCAAAACCAGCGACATACGAGGCGTTTGCATCAAGGACGCTGTCTAGAATTGCGCTCATTTGGAAGTGTGCCTTTCTGAATTGTCGCCACTATTCTAGCACAAAACGCCCCCAGCAAGATGATCCTGCCGGGG
>JANLUQ010000671.1:0-2565 GCA_031363565.1 Armatimonadota bacterium
TCTAGTGAGAATGTTGTCAGCAAAAGGGCCGGGCGCAATGCGCCCGGCTCTCCCTGCTTCCGAGTATTTCACGCGGCCACTTTTAAACTTTTCACCGCCTGTGCCTCGTACTTGGGCTTGTAGTCGGGGCACTTGTAGCTCTTGGAATGCTCTTTGGGGTTCTCGGCCTCGGCGACGTAAATCTGGGCGGTAATTGCCAGGATGGCCCGAAATCGGCTATAATTCCGGCATGACTATTACCATTGATCTGCCGCTCGAAGTGGCCGATGTGCTGACGGCCAAGGCTGCCCAGGAGGGGCAGGATGTGACCGGGTACGTCCGGCAGCTAGCCATGCGGGATTTCGGTGACCGCGTGGGGGCGCGCGAAGAGCCGTCCCCGCGCACGCCCGGCCTCCACGCTGGGCGGTACTGGATCGCCGCCGACTTCGACGCGCCCCTCCCCGATGACTTCTGGCTCGGCGGGGAGAGCGCGGCGGGAGCGGCGGGCGGATGAACCGGCTGCTTCTGGACACGCACACCTTTCTTTGGTGGGACAGCGCGCCGGGCCTGCTCTCCGCAACCGTCCTGGCCCTGTGCCTTGACCCTTCCGTGGTCCTCTACCTAAGTCTGGTCAGCCTGTGGGAGATCCAGATCAAGAGCGGCTTGGGCAAGCTGCCGCTGTCCCTGCCGCTCGCCGAGATCGTCCGAGACCAGCAGGCGCAGCACGGTCTTCAACTACTGCCGATCACGCCCGCACACATCTACGCCCTGGACAGCCTGCCGCTTCACCACAAAGACCCGTTCGACCGCCTCCTCATCGCCCAGGCTCTCACCGAGGGACTACCCCTCGCCAGCACGGACGGCCTCTTTTCCCCATACCCTGTTTCGGTGATCTGGTGATGGACCCCAGGAACATGGAAAAGCCCCCGCCTCTGGACAAGAGGCGGGGGCTTTCTTCTTAATCTTGACCCTTCCCTAACAAGGAGTCGGGTGGTGCTAGTCGTGCCTCCATAGCGCACTGAACAGTTGCGCCAGGGCCGGCGCTCGCGCCGGGGTTAGGTCCTACGCGGCCATCTTCAGTCCCTTTACCGCCTGCGCCTCGTATTTGGGCTTGTAGTCGGGGCACTTGTAGCTCTTGGAATACTCCTTGGGGTTCTCGGCCTCGGCGACGTAGATCTGGGCGGAGTTGACGCCGCACTTCTCGTGGACACGGTCGTAGTTGCCGCAGTCGTAGCAGCGGCGCAGGATGGTCCAGCAGACCGAGCAGCGCATGCTCCCGACAAGCTCCACCCGGCCGCACAAAGGGCAGTGGATGTAAGTCTCCTGGAAGCCGTACTCTTTAGACTTCAGTGCAAGCCGGACTTTGCGGTTGAACTCCTCCAGGCCGCGCCCAAGCTCGGCGCAAGTCGCAAGCAACTGGTTCATCTGGACGGCGCTCAAATACTCGACGACGCGCTCGTCCAGCAGTTCCCCAAGCTGCTGGCCGACCTTGTCAATGGCCTTCATGTGCTGCTCCGCCGTCGCAGGGCGGTAGGGCTTCGCCTTCTCCGCCCGTGCCCCCAATGTTTTCAGGAGCTGGTCGGTGATGGCGAGCGGGACGCGCAGGAACGCTTCCTTCTTTTCTGGGTACTTGACGATTGCCGCCATGATGCGCTCCGAGTCGCCGACATTCAGCTTCTCGCTCTTGATCTTCTCCACCATGCGCTTCTGCGTGCTGGGGTCGTGGGCCAGGGCGGCCAGGGCGCGGGCATGGCCTTCCGTCAAGAGGATCTGGCCTGGCAATGGGGCGCGCAGGGTCAGCTCCTGCTGGACGAACACCGGCAGTTCCAGCAGTTCCAAAGAGCGGCGCAGGGTGGTCTCGGAGACGCCCAGGGTCTTGCCGCACTTCTCCCACGACATGAACGTCAGCAAGCCCTGGATGGCCCGCGCCTTCTCGATGGGGTTCATATCCTCGCGCTGGAAGTTTTCGAGAAGCGCGTCGGCGTGGGCGTCCTCATCGCTCATCTCCTTGACGATGGCCGGGATGGTCTTGTTGCCCGCGATCTTGGAGGCGCGGTAGCGGCGCTCGCCCATGACGATCTGGAACTTGTCCGACCCATCCGGCCCTTTAACAGGGCGGACGACGATCGGCTCCAGCACGCCGCGCTCCTTGATGGAGGCGGCCAGCTCTTCCAAGGTATCCTGGTAGAACGACTTGCGCGGCTGGTTCTCGTTGGTAAGGATCTGGTCCAGCGGCAAGGGCTGGACGATCTGCTGCTGCGGGTTTGATTGTTGAGTGGTAGGCATGGGACGCTCCGAGTCAGGGCCTGGGCAAAGTTCGGCGCACAAAAATCGGCTTCCGTAATCGGCTTCCGTAATCGGCTTCCGTGAGGTAATCATCGGCAGACGCAGGCAGGAGCAAGAGGGCGGGGAGCGGCGCATGACTGAGGAAGTCACTGAGGAAGTCACTGAGGAAGTCGGCGGGTGACGGTGGGGGCTGCGGGTGGGCGTGCATGAGGGCCGTCCCGTGGGACGGCCCCTTTTGCCTAGAGCGTGTGGTTCACCGGGTCGTAGTGGAGGTTCCCCACGGCAGCGATTGTGATCAGC
>JANLUQ010000674.1:0-7937 GCA_031363565.1 Armatimonadota bacterium
CGACCTGATCGTCATCGTCGCCGGGTACACCGAGCCGATGCAGAAGTTCATCCGCAGCAACCCCGGCCTCCAGTCGCGCTTCAACAAGTTCCTGCACTTCGACGACTACGCGCCCGCCGCGCTGGCCGAGATCTTCCGGCACTTCGCAACGTCGGGCGACTACACGCTGCACCCGGCGACCGAGCTGAAGCCAACTAACGTTTTCGCGGCACTCCATGCCCGGCGGGATGAGACGTTCGGCAACGCGCGGCTGGCACGGAACCTGTTCGAGAAGGCCATCAACGCCCACGCAAACCGCATGGTCTCGGCGGGGACGGTGGACGAGGCGAGTCTGGTGACGCTGTACCCGGAGGACATCCCGAATGCCTGATGCCAAGGGAACCCAGGTGCCAAGGGACTCAGGCTGTAATGCCCTCAAAACTAAGGCCGAAGGAGGCGGGAATTTCTCAGCGCAGGATTTGGATGAGGTCGTGTGGAATAACGAGGCATCAAAACACTTCGGCTGATCGTCTCGGCGGTTCGGCCTCGGGGGACACGCCAGCCGGTGCTGGTCGCTCGTGCCCGAAGCTGGGACGGAAGCGATGAAAGGGAAATAATGGCTTTTGACACCAGAGTCAATAAACTCAGGCGCGGCGCGGTCGGCCTCCTCGCGTTCAGCGCCCTGATTGCGGGCGCGCAGACTCAGGCGCTCCCAGATGGGGCACCCGCCGCATCTGTCCCCGCACCCGCCGGGGCGGAGGGGCACAAACAGGCCCAGAGTGACAACCCGTATAACGGCTTGGCCGACCTCATGCATTACCGCGATGCGAACGCAAAACTCGGCCCGCCTGCGCCGGGCGAGAACCGGGTCGTGTTCATGGGCGACTCGATCACCGAGTTCTGGGGGCAGAAGGGCCACGACTTTTTCCCCGGCAAGCCCTACATCAACCGGGGAATCAGCGGGCAGACGACCCCACAGATACTGCTCCGCTTCCGCGCGGATGTTGTCGCGCTGAGGCCGCGCATCGTCATACTCCTGGCCGGGACGAACGACATCGCGGGGAACATGGGGCCGGCGACGCCCGAGATGATCGAGGACAATCTGATGTCCATGGCCGATCTGGCGAAGGCGAACGGCATCCGCGTGGTGCTCGCGTCCGCGCTGCCCGCCTACGACTTCCCCTGGCGGCCCGGCCTCGCACCGGCGGGAAAGATCGCCGCCTTGAACGCCTGGGCCAAGGGATACGCCGCGCGGAACGGGCTGGTGTACTTGGACTACTATTCCGCTATGGTTGACGGCAGACAGGGCCTGAAAGCCGCGCTGTCCGGCGACGGTGTCCACCCGAACGAGGCGGGATACGCGGTGATGACGCCCCTGGCTGAGAAAGCCATTGCCCAAGCGCTGAACCGACGCTGATCGCCGCGCCGGCCACGCAGGGGCTGCGCCACCTTCACCAAGGACGGCGCAGCCCCTGACGGCTAGGCCGCCAGTCGAAACAAAGGCTCGTCGGCGGCGGCCTGGATGCAGATGGCTTTATGCTCCGCCTCGGAGAGAGGGGTGAAGCCGTCGGCGATGTCCAGGGCCAGGCGGAACAGGCGGATGTCGCCGGGTGGGAGGGCCGCCGTGACCGGCAGGGACAGGGTGTAGCGCAGGGCCGCCGTCGCCTCCGCCCGGTCAGCCAGCGGCTCATACCAGGCCTTCGGGTACTCGCTCTTGTGCGGGTCGCCGTCCCGCCACGGGCCGCGCGCCATGCCCTTTAGGGCCAGCCGGGCTACCCCCTTCGCCTGGGCCGCCTCCATCACCTGCGGGCCGAAGTCGGCCTGCTCGTAGGTGATATAGTTGAATGGGAACAGCAGGCTGTCAAAATCGAACTGGTTCATGGCGGCCAGTGCGGCGTGGACGGAATGGGCGCTGAAACCCAGGTGTTTGACCTTGCCCTGTTCGCGCGCTTTGATGAAGGTCTCCATCGCCCCGCCCGGCCCGAAGGCTTGTTGCACGTCCTCATCGGACGTGATTGCATGGAGCTGGTACAGGTCGAAATGATCGGTCTGCATCAGGCGCAGGGAGTTTTCCAGCTCCGCCTGCGCTCCAGCCGCGTCTCGGCGGCCCGTTTTGCAGGCCAGGAACACATCGTCCCGGTACGGCTTCAGGGCGGGGCCAAGCCGCTCCTCCGCGTTGCCGTAGGATGGGGCCACGTCGAAGTAGTTGACGCCCCGGTCCCGCGCCTCGCCCACATACTGGTCCGCCTCGGCGGGGGAAACGTCCATGACGATGATGCCGCCAAAGCCGAGGACGCTCAGGTCCCATCCGGTCTGACCATAAGGTCGCTTTTCCATAATCACCTCTTGCTGTGCTTCGTGAAAGACTGTTGCCCGGATTATACCCACTGAGAGGGATTTTGCGCGCGGAATCTCGCGCTGTCGTCCCGACACCCACTGAGGCATAGCCCCGCCCGGAAATGGGTAACAGCCAACCATGGACCCACATGAGGAAAGAAGTCGGGCCGACGCCGCCCAAGACGCGGACGCCACGCAGTTTGTGACACTGGAGAGTATCCAGAGGGAGGCCCCCGGCCCGCGCCGACGCGGGCTTTTGCTGGCAGTCGCCCTCGGCGTTCTGGTCGCCCTGGCACTACTGGCCGCTGTGGCCTATACGCATCGCGGACACCCCGCCCCAGTGCGGGCCGAAGCGTATCCGTGAAGAGGCCGGCAAAGCGCCGCTTGCCTCTTAGAAACAGGGGTTCATCAGCCGGAGGCAGTCACGCTCTATGAGCGCGCGGACTTTTCAAGATGCGAGGCGTTCGGTGAGTACGCGGATGATGGGGTAAGCGTGTGCTGCGAAAAGACGCTAGGCCCGGCTACCGAGGAGGCTGTGGTCTAACTGGCGCCGGGCTGCACTCTCAGACTTTCGTTGGGTTGCGGCCGATCACAGGGTACTGTTCCAGATCCACGATCGTGCCAGTCACGGGGCCGCCTTCGCCCGCCACAAACGCCAGCGCATAGTGTGCGATCTCCTCGGGGCGTAGAAGCCGCCCGGCGGGGGCGGTCTGGGGCGGGAGTGTTTCGGGCCAGTCGGGGGGCAGTCCGTCGCGCATCTTCAGGGCGTACTCGTTTGGGGTCAGCGTCCAGCCTAGATTGAGCTGATTGACGCGGATGCCATCGCGGGCGTGGGCATCCGCCAGATTGCGCGTCAGGGTCATCAGGGCACCCTTGCTGACCGAGTAGGCCAGCAGGCCCGCCTCGCCGCAGTAGGCGTTGACCGAGCCGATGTTGAGCGCCACGCCGCCCCCCGACGCGCGCCAATGCGGAAGCAGGGCACGAATAAGCAGCAGCGGGGCGCGGACATTGACGGCCATCATCTCATCGAACTGAGCATCGTCTGTGGTCTCCAAAGTGCTGCGCGTCGTTCGGGCCGCGTTGTTGACCAGGATGTCCAATCTGTCGAAGTGGGTCAGAATGGCCCCAATCAGCGCCTCGCATCGGGAGGGATCGGCCAGGTCGGCGGCGATGAACGCAGCCCCACCGGGCAGTGATCGGGCGATAGCCTCGCCCGCCTCCCGTTCGGCTTCCCGCCCATGTACCATCACCCGTGCCCCCTCGGCGGCGAAGCGGCGCGCGATAGCCTCCCCGATGCCGGTCGCCGAGCCGGTTACAAGTGCGGTCTTTCCTTCAAGCTGCATTCGTGTTCTCCCTGCGTCATCTTACCCGGCTGGCGGGAGCGAATGGAACTCGCGCCCCCGCCCGCTTGTAGTGTGGGGCAGGAGTATCACGACCATGAAACCAACGCTGATCACCCTGCTGGCAGCGGGCGCGCTCGCCGGGGCCGCCCTGACCGCGCACACCGCGATCCATCCGGCACAGGCCGCGCCCGCCTCAGTCTCGGGCCGGACGCCCGTCATCGTCGAGCTGTTCACGTCTGAGGGCTGCTCGAGCTGCCCGCCCGCCGATGCCCTGCTGTCTCAGTTCACGAAAACGCAGCCCGTAGCGGGCGCGAACGTGATCGCATTGGGCGAACATGTGGACTATTGGGACCACGGCGGCTGGGCGGACCGGTTCTCGTCCCACCGGTTCACCCTGCGCCAGAACGACTACGCGCGCGCGTTCCGCAAGGACACGGTCTACACGCCGCAGATGATTGTGGATGGGCAAACGCAGTTCGTCGGCAGTGACGAGGACGCCGCGCGGGCGGCTATCGCCCATGCAGCGCACCAGCCAAAGGCACAGGTCTCCCTGACGCGGACGGGGGATGCCCTCTTGGTCCAGGTGGACCACCTGCCGTCTTCTGCCAAGAACGACCCCGCTGAGGTCGTGCTGGCGATTACCGAGAGCGGCCTGAGTTCCACGATTGGCGGTGGTGAGAACGCTGGACGGCGGCTGGGACACAGCGCCGTGGTCCGGCAGTTTACACTCCTGGGCACGATCTCGGGCGGTGCGTTCCGCGCCTTGCCATCCCTCAATCTCGCCTCCGGATGGCGGCGCGAGAACCTGTCCGCCGTCGTCTCCGTGCAGGAGCGCGGGAGCCGGCGGATCGTCGGCGCGGCGGAGGTCGGGCTGGGTTAATGCACCTCAGCCGGCGCTGCCCCGCCGCGCTTGGGTTTCCGTAGGAGCAGCGTGGCGGGCAGGGCCAGCAGGAATGTCAGGCCTAGCAGGATGAAGGCATTATTGTAGGCCATCGTCATCGCCTGAATCTGGACTGCCCGGTCGAGCAGATGCAGGGAAGCCGACAGGGCCGCCGTCGGACTGTAGCCGCTCGCCATCAAGGCGCCTGCCCCACCGTTCAGTCGGGCCTGGAATGCCACGTCGCCGGGGTGGAGGTTTGCGACAAGCTCGGCCCGGTGGTAGGCCGTCATGTGGACGATGTAGGTGTTCAAAACGGCGATGCCGAACGACCCGCCGAGCTGCCGCGTCAGGTTGTAGAGCGCCGACCCCTGCGCGATCTGCGCCCCTTTCAGGCCGGCGAAAGCAACGGTACTGATGGGGATGAAGACCAAGCCCAAGCCGAAGCCGCGCACCATCAGTCCCGCCTGCGTGTCCGATAAGCCGCTCTGCGTCGTCAGGTGCCCCAGCATCCACATGGCGCCCATATAGACGAACATGCCGGTGATAATCAGGATGCGCGCGTCGAAGCCCTTCTGAAGCACGCGCCCGCAGAAGATCACGGCCACGGCCGTCATGATGCCGCCCGGAAGCAGGGCCAGGCCGGTCGCCGTTGGGGTGAACCCGAGAATCGTCTGCACGAACAGCGGATAGATAAAGACGCCCCCATACAGCCCGAAGCCCAGGACCAAGCCGAGGATGACAGACGCGGCCAAGCCCCGGTCTTTCAGGACGCGCAGGTCCAGGATAGGTGCCCGGTTTCGGGGCGATAACTCCCACCAAACGAAGCCGACAAGAGCGCCGACCGCGACGATGGTCAGCCTGGCAATGGTCGGATCGGAGAACCAGTCATAGCGCTCCCCTTCTTCCAGCACATATTGCAGCGACCCCATTCCTGCCGCCAGCATGACGATCCCCCACACATCCACCGTGTTGACCCGCTTCTGGTGCAGCGAATCCTGGAGGAACAGCCCCACCAGGGCCAGGGAGGCGAAGGCCAGCGGGACGTGAATAAAGAAGATCATCCGCCACGAGTAGTTGTCCGTGATGTAGCCGCCCAGCAGCGGCCCCAGGGTCGGTGTCACGATCAGTCCCAGGCCGAAGATGGACTGGACCGTGGCGATCTGGCTGCGCGGGAAGATCTCGACGATGGTGGATTGGGCGGTCGAGATCAGAGCGGCACCGCCTGCGCCCTGGATCAGCCGCCAGAAGATGATCTCGCCCAGGCTCCCCGAGAGTCCGCACATGAACCGGGCGATATTGAAGATCAGGATCGAGGCCATGAGGTAGCGCTTGCGCCCGAACCGGCCCGACAGCCAGGCGGTCATGGGCAGGACGATGACGTTGGCGAGAATGTATCCCGTCGAGACCCAGGCGATCTCGTCGGTCGTCGCGCCGAGGTTGCCGGACATCTGCGGCAGGGCGACATTGACGACCGTGGTGTCTAATATCTCTAGGGCTGCCGCCATGATCAGCCCAAGCATGATCCACCAGCGGCGCGCGCTGACCTCCGCCGGCACATCGGTAGGCGCGGCGTCTGGGCCGTTCAGCGCAGGTGGGCTGCTTCCGGGCTGCGGGGTGGGACCGGTAGGTCGTCGGTGTGCGATGTCAATTGCCATATTGCACTCGGTTTTCGTAGGTGTCCGCCTAAAGTAGACGGCTCAACAACGCGTGAAGCTGGGCGCGCTCCTCCGGGGAGAGCGGCGCGAACACTTCATCGTTCGTGCGCTGGGCCAGCGCGGTGCTCTCCGTCAGCACCGCCCGGCCCGCATCGGTCAGGCTGACCAGATGGGCGCGTCGGTCGCGCGGGTCGCGGCGACGCGTGACCAGGGCGCCCGCTTCCAGGTCATCCAGCAGCAGCACCATCGTGTTGCGGTCCACCCCCAGACGCTCGCTCATCTCTACCTGCGCCAATGATTTCCCTTCGCCAAGCACGGCCAGCACGCCGAAATGACGCCCATGGATGCCCAGCGGCTCGACCAGGGAATCGAAGTAGCTGCGGCACAGACGGGCGGCACGGCCCAGCAGGTAGCCCGTCCAAATGGACAGGCTGGACGGCAGCGGCGCACTTTCAGTGCGCGTCGCCGCCAGTGTGGGCAGCGGCTTCTCCGGATCATTGTTTTGCGTCATTGTCTTCCCCTAGGTGAATTATTCAATCATACCCATATATCATCAGTAATAATGACGATTATGGAAAAGTTTCCAAAAGAAAAGGCCGCCGGCATCATGCCGGCGGCCTTCTTCTGCATCCTGGGATCAAAGCGCCCAGAAAATGCGGTAAACGCAGACCGTCGCGCAGACGACGATCAGGACGATCACCGCCAGGTCGAACCAGTCTAAATATGGCCGGCGATGCGCCCGCGCCTTCGGCTTTTCCGCCGGGACGGTGCGCGGGGCGACTGCCTCCCCCGACGCAAAGCGCAGTGGGATTCCCGCGACTGGGGGTAGTGCGGGCAGGGTGTGGCTTCGTGCCATAGGAATGACCACTTCGTCACTCTCGAAAGAGGCCTCCCGGTGGATGGCCTCGTCCCGGTCGTTTAGTGCTTCTACCAATTGTGATCTCCTGTGATCTTGATCCGGCGTCGCGTCGAGTAGGATGGCCGGGGCAGCATTTGATTGGCTGACCGGGTGATTATGACTGATCTTATGGCACATCTCTGTGCCTTTTGTCACAGTCCCACCCCTTTTGTCACACCACGTCTCTTGTTTCCAAACCCCGGTCCAACGCAGTTAAAAAGGCAGGATTGCCCGCAGTGGGGGAATTTCGGGACACCGCACCTTTTCCTAGTGCATGAACCATGCCAGGTGTGGTCTTATTGCGAGGGATACGCGGCGAACGCCTCGGCATATTTGAGGCCCGTACCGGTGTTGAACAGGACGACTTTCTCCCCCGGCTGTACCCATCCTTCCGTGCGCAGGCGGCGCAGGGCGGCGAGGCACGCCCCGCCTTCCGGGGCGGCGCAGATGCCCGTGGCAGCGCTCAGGGCGTAGGCATCAGCCATCAGGTCCCGGTCGGAGACGGTGACGGCGACCCCGCTGCCGCGCCGCAGCATGTCCAGCATGATGAAATCGCCGAGGGCGCGCGGGACACGCAGGCCGGACGCGACCGTCTGTGCGTTCTCGAACAGTCCCGCCTCGGACGCCCCCGCCGCGAAGGCGCGGGCGATAGGTGCGCAGCCCTCCGCCTGGACGCTGACCAGGCGTGGACGGTGTGTCCCGATCCAGCCCAGCGCCTCCATCTCATCGAACGCCTTGCCCATTCCGATCAGCCCGGTCCCGCCGCCGGTCGGGTAGAGGATGACGTCGGGCAGCGTCCAGCCAAACGCCTCAGCGATCTCGTAACCCATCGTCTTCTTGCCCTC
>JANLUQ010000678.1:0-4551 GCA_031363565.1 Armatimonadota bacterium
CAGTTTTGCAAGAACGAACCCCCCAAGCCCGCACCATGCAGGGCGTCGTCCTGCCCGGCAACAGCACCGTCGCATTCCGGGAGCAGCCCATCCCCGTGCCGGGGCACGGGCAGGTGCTGATCCAGATGAAGGCGTCTTCCATTTGCGGCAGCGACATCCGTGCCATCTACCGGGAGCATCTGGGTGTGGGGGATGAGGCCTACCGGAATGTCCTGGCCGGGCATGAGCCGTGCGGACAGATCGCCGAGGTTGGGCCGGGCTGTAAGCGCTTCAAGACCGGTGACCGGGTCGTCCTGTACCACATCAGTGGGTGCGGGGTTTGCGAGGACTGCCAAGCGGGCTACATGATTAGTTGCCATTCCTCATTCCGGGCCGCCTACGGCTGGCAGCGGGACGGAGGCCACGCCCCCTTCCTGCTGGCCGAGGAGAACACTTGCATCGCACTCCCAGACAACCTGACCTACGTTGACGGCGCGCTGATCGCCTGCGGCTTTGGCACGGCCTGGGAGGCCCTGACGCGCATTAACGTCGGTGGACGCGACCGGCTGCTGGTGACGGGCCTGGGTCCGGTGGGCCTGGCGGCGGCGATGCTGGGCAAAGCGCTCGGCGCGTCCCAGGTGATCGGTGTGGACACGAGCCAGGGTCGGATTGACTTGGCGCTACAGCTTGGCCTGGTGGATGAGGCGTTCCTGAGCGACGCGGGCGCATTGGACAAGATCAAGGCCGCGACGGGCGGCAAGGGGTGCGAGACGAGCATTGACTGTTCGGGGGCCGCGCCCGCGCGTAAACTTGCCTTACAGGGGACGCGGCAGTGGGGGCGGTGCGTGTTCGTGGGGGAGGGCGGGAGCATAGACTTCGACGTGTCGCCCTACTTGATCCACCCGCAGATCACCTTGTACGGGTCTTGGGTGACATCGCTTGCCCACATGGAGGAGCTGGTGGAGCGGTTGTCACGGTGGGATCTGCACCCGGAGAAGACGGTGACGCATCGGTTCAAGCTGGAGGAAGCTGCCCAGGCGTATGATGTAGCCGATAAGGGCCAGTCGGGGAAGGTTGTGATCGTCTTTGACTGAATCGTTTTTGACCGATCTATCCCTCTTTCAGTCCCTGGCGGAAGGTGTTACGATGGAGGAAGACCCGTCGGGCGTCGGCGTCTTCCTGCGCTTCCAGGCGGAAAAGCAGGCCGCGCGCCATGTCTTCCCCATCGGCACGGTCACAGACATCAGCCGCTTTACCTGCTGTGCCCGCTATGAGCCGTTCTGGATGAAGCCGCATGCCGGGACGAAGGCGGGTCAGGTGCCTGTCGAAACCCAATATCTGCTGACCGAGCAGGAAGGCGGGGCGTGTGTCCTGTACGTCCCGCTCATTGACGGCGCGTTCCGGGGCAGCCTGCAAGGGGCGGGCGAGGATGGCCTGGAACTCGTCGCCGAGTCGGGCGACCCGGCGACGATGACGGACCAGATCGTCGGGCTGTTCGTCGCCTCCGGGGATGACCCCTATGCGCTCTTGGAGCAGGCCGCGCGCAGCGTGATGGCGCACTTGGGCACGGGGCGGCTGCGGACGGAGAAGCCGCTGCCCGCCTTCGCGGACAAGTTCGGCTGGTGTACCTGGGACGCCTTCTACGGAGAGGTCTCGCACGATAAAGTGCGGCAGGGGCTGGAAAGCTTTCGCGCCAGCGGCCTGTCGCCGCGCTACCTAATTCTCGATGACGGCTGGCAGAGCGTCCAGAAGATGCCTACCGGGGAAACGCGACTGACGGCGTTCGCGGCCAATGATAAGTTCCCCGGCGACCTGGCCCCGACCGTTCGTATGGCGAAGGACGAGTTCGGCATTGAGGCGTTCCTCGTCTGGCACGCCCTGAACGGCTATTGGGGCGGCGTGGACGACGCCGCCCTGCCCGGCTACGATGCCCGCCCGATGCGCCGCGACCACTCGCCCGGCATCCTGAAGTTTGAACCCGGTTGGACGACGAGCCTCAACGAATACTTCGGCGGGTTCGTGAGCGTCGTTCCGCCCCGCCACATCGCGCGGTTCTTCCAGGACTACCACCGGCACCTGCGCGCGCAGGGGGTGGACGGCGTGAAGGTGGACAACCAGGCGACTTTGGAAGGCGTCGCCGCTGGTTTGGGCGGGCGCGTCCACCTCATGCAGCGCTACCATGAGGCCCTGGAAGGGGCGGCGCAAACACACTTCGCGGGCGCTCTTATCAACTGCATGTCCTGCGCCAATGAGATGTTTTATAGCGCCCTGGCCTCCACCCTGACCCGCACCTCGACCGACTTCTGGCCCAACGATCCGGCCTCGCACGGGCTGCACCTACACACGAATGCTCAGGTCGGCGCGTGGTTCGGCGAGTTTATTCATCCCGATTGGGACATGTTCCAGTCCGGACACCCGATGGGTGCCTATCATGCTGCGGGCCGCGCCGTCAGCGGCGCACCCGTCTACGTCTCGGATAAACCCGAGGCCCACGACTTCGCCCTGCTGCACAAACTGGTGCTGGCTGACGGCTCGGTCCCTCGCGCCGATCTGCCGGGCCGGCCCACGCGGGACTGCCTGTTCCATGACCCGACCCGTGAGGATGTCCTGCTGAAGATCTTCAGCCGCAACGGGGATGCGGGCGTCATCGGCGTCTTCAACGCCCGTTATGACGCCGGCAACGCCCTGCCGCCCATCGTCGGCGTCGTCCGCCCCGCCGATGTGGAGGGCCTCCTCGGGAAACGCTTCGCCGTCTACGCGCATTCGACCGGCGAAATGCGCGCGATGGCGCGCGAAGACGCCTGGGAGGTCGCCCTGCTGCCCCTGACATCGGAAGTCTTCACGGTTGTTCCCATCCTCGGCGGCTTCGCGCCCATCGGCCTGGCCGACAAGCTGAACAGTGGGGGAACCATCGCTTCGGTCGTCCGTCGTGACGGCTTCTGTGACGTGGCCCTGCGCGACGGCGGGCCGTTCGTCGCCTGGTGCGAACGAGAGCCGACTGAGGTGTCGGCGGGAGGCGCTGCCCTGCCATTCGTCTATGATGCCGCCTCCTGTCTGCTCTCTATCACGGCTGCCCGCACCGACATCGTCCGCATTCGCTCGTGATGTGTTTCCGAGTGGTGGTGTCGGGGTAAAGCGGCAGAGACGCTTCCAAAACAGCGCGAGCGTCTTAGAAGGCACGATCTCATGGCGGCATCACACAAAAACGCGGAGCAGACCTACACCGACCCCGCTCTGCGCCACAAGCTCAAGGAAGAGATCACAGCAGGCGACAAGGGCGGCAAGCCCGGCCAGTGGAGCGCCCGCAAGGCGCAGCTTCTGACACACGAGTACGTGAAGGCGGGCGGCGGCTATAAGAGCGGCCCGACTAAGGCGCAGGAGCATCTGCATAAGTGGACCGAGGAGAAATGGACCACATCTGACGGCAACCCTGCCGAGCGCGAGGGCGGCATGACGCGCTATTTGCCTGAAGAAGCCTGGGACAAGCTGACTCCTGCTCAGAAGAAGGCGACCGAGGCCAAAAAGCAGGCCGGCTCCCGTGCAGGCCATCAATTCGTCCCCAACACGGAAGAGGCCAAAGAGGCGGGCAAAGAAGCGCGGCGCGACGAAAAAGAAGCGCAGCACGACGAAAAAGAAGCGTAGGGAGAAAACCGCCATGTCCATGCTGGGCCGACTGTTCGGATTTGGCCGGAACCAACACTATGATCGAGGTATCAGCCTCTTTGACCAGGGTTTGTATGAGGATGCCATCGGTGAACTAAGCCAATCTCCCCACAACGGCCCGGACGAGCTGACCGACCGGCTTGCCTCGTTCTACATCGCCGAATCCTATTCCAATCTGGGCACATCCGCGCTCTATTCGCGCCAATATGCCCCAGCGCGGGAGGCTTTGGGCAAGGCTTTGGAGATCAACCCGCATTATGCCGACCTGCACTACCAGTACGGACGCGCCGCGCGTGGCGGCGGGGATGCTCCCGCCGCCCTAGCCGCCTTCCAGTCCGCCCTTGCCATTAACCCACGCTATGCGAAAGCGCTTTTCCTATCCGGCCTGACTCAGTACGAAATGGACCAGCCCGAGAAGGGCCTGGCCTCTATCCAGGAGGCAGTCGCTCTGGATCCCGGATTCCACACACCGCACTTCGAGGAGGCCGTCACCGCCCACCAGGCGGGCGACTACATTGCGGCCCAGGTGCTCTTTGCCCGCATCGCCGAGACCGATGTAGACAACATCACCTTCCACTCCGGCCTTGGCGCGGACCTCTACCGGCGTGGCATGTATGCCGAGGCCGCCTCAGAATTCCAGAAGGCACTTGACCTGAACCCCGACTACGCCGACATCCGCAACCATCTGGGCATCACCTTCAACGCCCAGGGGCTGTACTCGGAAGCCATCGAGTCCTTCCACGCCGCCCTTGCCCTCAGCCCCAAATATACCGAGGCTCGCACCAACCTCGCCCTGACCCTGCGCGCGGCGGGCCGCCCCGCCGAGGCCGCCGCCGAGTTCGCCCGCGTCCTGGAAGACGACCCCGGCAACGCCCTCGCGCGTGGGGAAGTAGTACAGTAGCTCTGCGG
>JANLUQ010000680.1:0-6930 GCA_031363565.1 Armatimonadota bacterium
CCAAGAACCGCGACTGAGGAGGACGCCGGATTGCGGCCATCCTCTGGAGCGTCTTCGGCCAGCCCCGTTGTTCCGGGACCGATTTTGCCGAGGCTACTACTAGTAATGCTACTGCAAATTCCGTGCCAACAGCCGCGTTTCCTGGATATCCCGCAAAAATAGCGGGCGTTTATTGGCGGCTCTGCCCTGACGCACCGCACGCCCGCGCAGGAGCCATGAGGCGAGGCACGGCGGAAAGAGGAGCGAGGCAAGCAGGATCCAGGCAAACAAAGAAGCCGCCCCCCGAAAGGGGGGCGGCGTGAGCGGGAACCCCGCCCCGGACGCGGAGCGCCGGGGCAAGGCAGCGTGCGACTAGGCAGCGTTCTTGACACCCTTGCGGCGCAGGACCACGGCCAGGCCGCCCAGGACGAGCAGGGCGCCGAACGAGACGACCGTGCTGGCCTCGGGGACCGGGCTGCCCGGAACCAGGTCGAACGAGGTGCCACTGGCCGTGAAGGTCGTGGTGTCACTGGCGATGTCGTAGGTGGTCGCCGAGCGCTGGGAGACGAACGCCGTGCCCGTGTCCGAGAATCCGAGCAGGGGGCCGCTGGTGGAAACGAACGTCTCGGTCACGCCGGTGAAGGTGCCGACGAAGCCGGTGGCACCGAACTGCTCCATGCCGCCGCTCAGGGTCAGAGTGCCCATCGAGTTGGCGCCGGAGACTGCGTTGAACAGCACCGGGATGGCGCTGAGGCTGATGCCGCCGGGCGTGCCTGCCGAGAAGGTAAACGCCGTGGGGCCGCCCGAGTAGGTGAAGGTGCCCTGCGCGAAGGCAGGGGCGATGCTGGCGGTCGCCACGATGGCGAGGCCGGCGAGCGTCGAGGTGATCTTGTTCATGCTTGTTTTCCCTGTGTCTCTTGTGCGTTGTCTGATGCTCTTGCGTGGTGGACACGCCAAGAACCGCGACTGAGGAGGACGCCGGATTGCGGCCATGCCTAGCAGTCACTCTCGTGGTCGAGTATTAGCGGTTTGATACGTTGGCACAGCCTCCTTTCGGAAAGCAGGTTCGCTGCGTACAGGCCGAATGCAAGCCGCACACAGCGATTTGCAAATCGCCACCGGAGTGCCCTCGTCCGACCCTCTTGTTCCAGGCCGACCCGCTTTGCCGAGACCACTGCCAGTATTCTTACTGCAAATTTCATGCCAAACGCGGCGTTTTCTTGACACTCACGAGAGAATGTCTAGGAATTTGCTTGGCTGCCAACGTCTTGATCCACCGGTTACCTTAGTATGCCCAGTGAATCAGAGGCCAATCTTGAAATTTGCAACTTATTCCAATGATTCTCCGTACCGGACGAAAATCCATATCATCAATTGCTATTATAACATGGATATGAGAAGTTAGCTGTCAGCCAGACAACCATTGCTCATAAACGGCAGGTCGTCACGGAAGAAGACAAAGCCGCCGAAGGCAGACCTAGCGACCGGTCACTGCGCGCTGATACAGCACCCAGAACGATTGAAGGTTGGAAGAGCGGGTGAACTCTGCAAATTCCTTGTCGACAGTGGTTTTGTTGATCTTTGTCCCCTTGACGATCTTAGCGCCCAGGACCGCCTCGTCCTTGATACTCTCAAAGGGGAGCGCCTGCCCAAGAGACTTGTCCTCGCACCGGAAGATCCACCAGCCCTTGTTAAAGTTCAGCGGCACCGAGATCTGGCCGACCTTCATACTGAAGAGGCTTGCCTCCAGCGCACGGTTTTGGGATAGGGGGGAGCGCCCGCGCTGGAGCGGCGAGATCAGGCCACCGACGCTTCTGCTTGGATCGGTGCTGTACTCGGTGGCCACTAGCTCGAAGGGCGTGTTGGTGTTCAGCTCCCTCAAGGCAGACTGTGCTGAGGCCTGGCTTTTCGTGGCAATCACGCGGAAAGTCATGGTGGCCGGCTTGTAGAACTGTGCCTGCGGGTTATTGGGGTCGCTCTGATTTTTGTAGAAGTTCTGCACCTCGGCGTCCGTCACCGAGATCTTATCGGTCAGCACGTTGGCCTGTGCCAGCTTGACGCGCAGACTGCGCTTGTAGTCGCTCAGTGACAAGCCGCTTGCGTTCAGGGCGGGAAGGAAGCGCGGGTCTTTGCTGATCGCGCGATACCGCTCCTCCACCTGGGCATCCGTGGGTGGGAGACCCTTTTTTGCCGCAAATTGCAGCTGAAGCTCCTCCTGTACCATCGTGTGCATGGCCTGCTGCCCTGCCGCCTCTTGGAGCCGCGTAAACAATTGATCTTTCGTGATCTGGACACCGTTGACGGCCGCGACGATCTGCTGGCCTTCGTGGCGGTGGCGCATGATGAGAACCCCGGTCCCCAGGCCGATCAACAGGGCGAGGACTGCGGTGCCCCAGGGCAACAGGCTGGGCCAACGCGACTGCAAGGCCATGAGTGGGGGGGGCGCTGCCCGGCTGGCAAGGGCGCTTTTCTCATTCTTCGGTCTCAGGACGGGCGGGACTGACATAATTGTAACACCTTCAGAGCGATATTTGGGAAAGTTTTATGGGCAGTAAAAATAGTACATTATCGAGGCGGGTGTGAAAGCAGAGCGGACACTGAAAGCCTCTCTGCACCCAGCACTCTACGAAGGACCCGCGCCGGCCGCGACCAAGGCTTTCAGAGGATCATGGAGCGAGGCAGTGAAAGAGGCCAATGCCTTGTCAGTGAGCGGTGTTTCAGGCGCGGTGATGCGGACGAACAGAGACATGTTGCTGTGAACGCCCATAAAATGCTTCCGCCAGACGGAAGCCTTTTGCAGCAGGGCATTGCGGGGCGGGGCAGGCGGGTAATACCCGGTCAGCCAGTAGAGCACGGACAGCCGTCCCCGCCCATCCATATCGGCGGTCATCCGGGTCGCCTGCTGGTCATCTACCCGAGTGTCTTTGACATCGCTCAAGGTCCAGCCCTGGGATGGGAAGCAGGCCTTGGGGCTGTGCATGTCCTCGTCTTCCGTGGCCGTCAGCAGCATCAGGTCTACTTGCTGCCCAGTCGGATCGGTGTAGACGCGCTCCACGATCTTGGCCGTCGGCAGCCGCTTCTGGATGTCGTCGCCCACCTCCTGGACCGGCCCACCCTTCCACGGGCCGATGACGGCAGGGAAAGTCTCTACCGGCAGGCGACGTGGTTTCGGAACGTCGAGCCGGCCCAGGCCATAGTCGGCGCCCACGGCTGACAGGACGAGGGCGCAGCCCATCAAAGGGAGAAGCGCATTGTTCGGCATCCAAGAACCCTTCCTAACAGTATCAGCAGTCCGAACGCCAGGCCGATGGCGCAATATTCGGCCATGTCATGCGCCCTATGGAGTGCAGGCAGGCCGCCGGCAGCCGCCGCCGCAATCAGGCCCGAGATCCGCAGAATGTTCACCAGCAGCGCCAGCGGCAGAACTGCCGCGATTAGTATCAGCCGCTTCCACTGGCTGGAAGTAAACAGATAGCTATAGAGGAGCGTGAACGCCGTCAGACTGAGCAGCTTATGAAAGCCGCTGCACGCTTCAGCGACTTCCAGCATCGCACCGGGGACCTGGATGACATTCCCCTGCTTGATCAGCGGGTATCCCAGTGTGGTCATCAAGGCGGTCGCCCCGTCCGTGCTCGCGGATTGTATTCTGGTTGTCATGCCCGCCAGGACCGAGTGCGGCAGCGGGTATGCAAGCAGCGAGAAGAGGATTACGAACCGAACGAAGGGCAGCATCGCCGGCCCGTAAAGCACCAGCACACCGCCCACGAGCGTCAAGGGCAGCGTCCAGATGCCGATGTATCTGAGCTGGAGGGTATAGCTCAGGCATTGCCAGATCACGCCCGCCGCCAGGGGCAACAGGCCCCAGGCGCTCGGCCGACGCTCTGCCTCACGCAGATCGTCGCGCCGCAGCCAGAGCAGGAAGGCGCACAGTGGGAAGATAAAGAACCCGTGTGCGTAGTTGTCATTAATGGTCCACTCGTGCGCCGCGACGATGAGCGTGGGCGCATACAGCGCGAGCACACCCACCGCGAACACGAGAGGCGTCCAGGGTGACAGTGCGCCGTCTGCTGTTTTTCCTTCCTGTATGGTCACGATAATCTGCGGTCCTTAGTCTTCGATCTTTAGGCGGTCTCGCGATGGTTCGTCGCTTACTTCCCTTGCAGCAGGCGCGCTGCGTAGGACAGGGAGCCGACTGCGTTGAGAGGGGCCAAAATGTCGCTGAGAGAAAACTTTGTGCCCTTTTTGGGGATATAGTAAGCATCCCCCGGCTGAACCTCCGGGTTCCCCAAGGGGTCGAACTTTTGCAGGTACTTGTCGAAGCTGACACGCTCCATGGCAGGCGGCGCGTGGCCTTTGGGGGCGCGGATCACGTTGATCTTGCCGGTGTCGGAATCCGGCATGAGGCCGGCGGTGGCAAAAGCGTCCGCGAGGCGGTCATGCGTCTTATAGTTGTAGAAGCCCTGGCGCTGCACGTCTCCGTAGATGTAGACGCGGTTGTGCAGCTCGGGGATGTTGACGATGTCCCCTGGTTTAAGCATGACGTCAGCCTTCGGGTCGCCGTTCCGCAGGAGGCCCTGGAGGTCTATCTTCATGTCGGCACCACTGCGCGTCAGAGTGGCGTCGGGCAAGTCAGCAGTGTCGGGAGTTATGCCGCCACTGGCATTGATGGCGTCCAGCAAGGTCAGATTTTCTTTGAAGTAGATGCTGCCGGGCTGCTTGATGCCGTCGCCGGTCACGCTGACCTTGCCCTCCTGCTGGGGCATGTAGAGGATATCGCCCGGCTGAAGCAAGACATCCACGTCCGTGCCGGCCTTTGTTTCAGGATGGCTCAGGTCGAGGGGCACTTTGGTGCCGTCGGCGTGCGTCAGGACGGCTTTGGTGGGATCAGCCGTAGGAAGCGCACCACCCATCTGGGCGAGCGCATCCAGCAGGTGCAGATCGGTCTTGTATTCAACACTTCCCGTGTGGCTCAGGTAGCCGTTCAGAACGACCGTCTGCACATGCTTCTGGATCAGGGAGATCGTCACAACGGGGTTGATGACATACTTGCGCCACTTATTCGTCAGCAGCCGCTTTACCTGCTCCTGCGTCAAGCCGTTGACCGAGACTTGGTCCAGCAAAGGAAGCGAGATCGTCCCGTCCGGGGCGACCATTGTCTGTGGCGAGGAGAGGTTAGGAAAGTTGACGACGCTGATGCTGAGTACGTCGCTTTGAGCGATCTTGTAATTCGGCGCGACTGTCGGTGCCGCCATCGGCGTGGGCGATGTGGGCCTCACCTGTGCGCCGGCGGGCACGGCAACCAGGCCCGCCAAGAGAGTCAGGCGGATCACTTCAAATTTCATCGGTATACGTCCTCTCGACTTCAGAGTCTGTTCAGGGTTTGAGGCGGCTTGGCTGGAAGCGCGGGGGCCGACGGCCACCCTCTCAAGACGATTCGTTGTTCTCGGGTGTTCCCTCGGGATTTTCGGGCGACTTGTGTCCTGATTTGGAGAAGACGAGATCGTGGGAACGGTTCATCACCATGGTCTTCTCGAACGTCTGCGGCAGGGCCGGCGGCTCGCTCTGGCTGGACAGAGCGGCATAAGCGAAGCGGGACCGGAAGGCGCGCTGCTGCGGACGGGTCAGCCCATTCGCCAGGATAGTCACTTTCTTGCCGGTCGCATGCAGTGCCAGCGAGGCGTTGTGGAGCGTTTCCATGTCAACGAAGCCGGCCCGTACCACTTGCAGGAGGCAGTCGGCGTAGGCGGTGAGTAGGAGCGTGTCGGCGACCGAGGTGCAGTCGGGCGCATCTATGATCACGACATCCGCCTTGAAGCGCAGCGCCTCCATCACGGATGCCAGGCGCGGCTGCGACAGCAGGACGGTCGGGTTCTGGCTGCTGACGCCACTGTTGAGGATCGAGAGGTTCTCGACGTTTGAGGTAGCGATGGCCTCGTCCAGCGGAAGCTGCCCGGAAAGGACATCCGCCAAACCTCCAGTTTCGCCGGTCTGGAACAGGATGTTCTGGGACGGGCGGCGCAGGTTGGCGTCCACCAGGATGACGGACTTACCTGACTCCGCCATGCTGCGCGCGAGTTCGGCGGCAGTCACCGACTTGCCCTCGCCGGGGACTGCGCTGGTCACCAGGATGGTTTGGTGCTCGGCCTGCTCGCGCATCATCGAGTGCCGCATGACGTAGGAGAGGTTGACACGCACCAAGCTGAAGGCTTCCTCGAACTGCGGCAGCAGGTGCCCCTGCGTCAGCGCATTCATCTGGCCACGCGAAGTCCGGGGCAGCATGCCGATGATCGGTCCTGAAGCCAAGGCGCGCACCTCGTCCAGTGTCCAGACACGCTGATCCGTCTGCTCCAAGAGCATCACCAGACCGAGCGAGAGCAGAGCGCCAAGGGCAAGTCCCAGCATCAGGTTCGTTTTGAGGTTCGGCTTGTAGGGAGTGGAGGGCGCGAAGCCACGCACAGTGATAAGCGCATTACCGGAAACTTTATCGCTTTCCAGAAGGGTTTCGTTCAAGGCTCCCTGAAGTTGCGTAGCAATCTGCGCTGTTAAATCACTGGTCCGATGAAGCTGGGCGTATTTCGCCTGCAAGCTAGGCATCTCCTCAACCTTTTGCTGGGCAGCCTGCTCTGCCAAAAGGGCCTGATCTAGCCTGGCTTGCGTGAGATTTAATTGCACATGGGCGTCGCGCTGCGCCGCCACGAGCGCGCCGTGAGCGGCGAGGGAGGGAGAAGCGTTGTTGGTAACAGCCTTTAGGGCACGATCATACTGTAACTGCTTGGCTTTGATCTGCGCGTCTAAAGCGGCGAGGGAGGGAACACCCGGCACTCCGGGGAAGGAGTAGGTGTACTTTGAACCGGCGTCTGCGCGGTCTATTTTAAGCTGACCCAACTGACTCTGGAAGCTCTGCACAAGGGCCTCGTCGGGAACCCCATTCGACGATGAAACTGCCGCGTC
>JANLUQ010000681.1:0-3496 GCA_031363565.1 Armatimonadota bacterium
GAAAGAAGGGCGCAGGGTCGAAAGAAGGGCGCAGGGTCGAAAGAAGGGCGCAGGGTCGAAAGAAGGGCGCAGGGTCGAAAGAAGGGCGCGGCAAGCAGCGCCCCTACAAATCCTGTCCCTGCGGCAGCATCACGAGGTCGCGGATGGTGACATGCGAGGGCTGGGACAGCATAAACACGGCAGCCTCGGCCACGTCTTCGGAGCGCAGCCAGGCGCGTTCCGCCACGCCGCGCGCGATCTCAGCCTCGTCGGTGATCTCCCACAGCTCATTGGCAACCTTACCAGGCGCGAGCGACATGACACGGACCCCCGACGGCAAAACCTGGCGGCGCAGGGTGTGGACGAGGCCCTGGACAGCGTGCTTGGAGGCGCTGTAGATCGGCTCGCCGGAGATGTCAATGAGACCGGAGATCGAGCTGGTAACGAGGATGTCGCCGGACCCCTGCGCGGTCAGGTGCGGCAGGACGGCGTGGACACAGCGCAGGACACCATTGATGTTCACATCCAGGACGCGCGCCCAGTCGTCCGGGCCGCTGTCCATGAGCGGCCCCTGGAGGAAGATGCCGGCGTTGGCAAAGAGCGCATCCACGCGCCCGAACCGCTCCAAGGTCCGGTCCACCATCCGGGCGGCGTCTGCGCCTTGCGTGACATCGGTAGGCACGGCCAGCGCGTCCGGGCCGATCTCTTTGGCGAGGGCGGCCAGCCGATCCGTCGAGCGGGCGGCGAGGGTGAGCCGGCAGCCGCACCGGGCGAGGGCGCGTGCGGTCGCCGCGCCGATGCCCGACGACGCGCCGGTGATGACTACGACTCTGCCCGCGAGGGGGTGTGACATGGGTTTCTCCTGTGGCTGGGCTGGTGCGGGTTGAACCACCCTGCTTGACGCGCGCGGGCAAGCGTGATACAATCCGCTCAACCCGTTTAACCGTCTGGACGGCCCATGATAACACGCCCGCGATGGGCTGTCAAGGAGAGCGGTCATTCCTTCGGCACGGGCGGCATGGGCCAGTTCTTCTCCCGGCCTTCTTTGATGATCAGGACGAGCTGGTCGTAACTCATGTTGAACTGGTTGCAGAAATGCGCGTGGTGTTTCTCCAGGAGGTATGCATTGAACTGCGCCTGCCGCAGCGCCTGGGCCAGCGCCTTCTGCTTGGTGTAGCTGCGCCAGGAGGGGTCAGGCACCGGGTAGGTGTGGAGGGCCTGTGCGTGGGCGTGTAGGTCTATCTCGGCCAAGGCCCAGGCCATGCGCTGGCGCTGGCCGATGACGAACTTATCACTGACAGGCGCATACGGGTCCGGCGGCTTTGGGAGTGGCGGGGCGGGATGATAGAGGACCGTGCCGCGCGTGTCCCCACCGGAGTTTGCGCTCACGCCGGGCGGCGCGGAGACAGGTGGGGGCGGCGGGGGCGGCTTGGAACACCCTGCCGCCATCAGAGCGGCTGTCGCCAGGGCGGCGAGCAGGGGCACGGGCCGCGTCGGGAAGAAACTCATGCCCTCTTTTATACCTCATGTCCACGCCGATTTCCAGCCCATCGCCGCTGCCAAGAGGAGGGAACGACGAGGGGGAGGGTGAATAGGGCGAGACCCTACCCCGCAAGAAGTCGGTGATTAGGTCCCTCACATCTTATGAAAAAAGCACTCGTTCTCACCCTGGACATGGGGACCTCTTCGGTCCGGGCCATGCTCTTCGACGCGCACGGGCGCGCGCTGCCCAAAATGGAGGCGCAGATTCCCTACGTGCAGACTACGACCGGGGATGGCGGGGTCGAGACGGATGCCGAGGCCCTGCTCGCCCTGACAGTCCAGTGCCTCAGGCAGCTCCTGAAGGCCACGGACAAGGAGAGAGCGGGCCGGGTGGCAGGCGTCGGCATCTCCTGCTTCTGGCATAGCCTGGTCGGGGTCGGCGCAGACGACCGGGCGGTGACGCCGCTGTTCTCGTGGGCGGACACGCGCGCGCGGGCACAGGCGGAGGCGCTGCAAACCGAGCTGGATGAGGCCGCCTACCATGCCCGGACGGGCTGCGTCCTGCACACCTCCTACTGGCCTGCCAAGCTGCGCTGGCTGCACGAGACGCGCGGGGCCGAGTTCGGACAGGTCCGGCACTGGATGTCGTTCGGCGAGTATGTCGCCCTGCGGCTCTTCGGCGAAACCAAGTGCAGCCTGTCAATGGCTTCGGGAACGGGCTTGTTCGACCCGAACGCGAGGGCATGGGACGACGCGACTTTGAAGGACCTGCCCATCGCGGCAGGTCAGCTCAACGCAATCGCGGGCGAAACGGAGTCGCAGGCGGGGCTGATGCCTGAGTGGGGCCGAGCGCTGGGACCTCTCCAAGATCTGCCCTGGTTCCCGGCCTGGGGTGACGGGGCCTGCTCGAACGTGGGCAGCGGCGCGACCGGGGCGAACCGGATCGCTATCAACCTAGGCACGTCCGGCGCGATGCGGGTGACCGTCCGAGCGGACCACGTAGACATCCCCGCTGGCCTATTCTGCTACCGGGTGGACGGGGAGCGGCTGCTGGTCGGTGGGGCGTTCGCGAACGGCGGCAACGTCTTCGCCTGGGCGCAGAAGACATTGCAGTTCGGCGACCCCAAAGCGGCGGCGCGGGCCGTGGCCGGCCTGCCGCCGGACGGGCACGGGCTGACCATCCTACCGTTCTGGGCCGGGGAGCGCTCGCCGGGCTGGCATGTCGGCGCGCGTGCCATCATCTCGGGGATGAACCTGCACACGACGCCCGCCGACATCCTGCGCGCCTCCCAGGAAGCGGTCGCCTACACCTTCGCCGCCGTGCGCGACCTGCTGGTCGCCCAGTACCCCTCCGCCTCCGAGATCGTCGCCTCGGGCGGTGCTCTGACGCACGACCCGGCCTGGACCCAGATCATGGCCGACACCTTCGGCGTCCCGGTGACGACGAGCCGCGTCTTCGAGGCATCCAGCCGGGGCGCGGCCTTGCTGGCACTGGACGGGCTGGGGCTGATTGATGATTTGGGCGATGTGCCTACCTATTTGGGGAAGACGTATGCGCCCGACGCCGGGCGGCACGAGATTTACGCGAAAGCACGGGCGCGGCAGGAAGCGCTGTACGCGCAGATGCTGGGCAGGCCGAGGGCATGAGGTGTAATCTTTATGAGTGAAGCGCTGCGCCGAGCGGCACAGCAAGGCCGGACGGATTTCGTCCGACGCCGGTTAGACCGAGGTGATGAGGCCGATGCCGCAGAGGAAGAGGATGGCATCACCGCATTGATGTATGCAGCGGAAGAAGGCCATGTTGACGCTATGAGGCTACTACTGATCCTCGTGCAAAGGACTAAAGTTTTTGAGACCCACCTACATCTAAAAACAAGCCCCAAAAACTTTAGTTCTTTATGTGGAGGTCAGTAATAGACAGTGGGGCGCGGGTTGACGCCAAAGACATCAGTGGCGTCACGGCACTGATGGTTGCGGCTTATGGCAACCAAACCGAGGCCATACGTTTGCTCGTAGAGCGAAGGGCCAACATACA
>JANLUQ010000491.1:0-2511 GCA_031363565.1 Armatimonadota bacterium
GCGCCTGGACGCAGGCCCACGACCAGAAGGAGCTGACCGCCAAGATCACCAAGGTCGTCAACGAGCTGCCCGGTTTCGAGTCCAGCTACTCCCAGCCCATCCAGACTCGCATGGATGAGATGATCTACGGTCAGGGCGACCGCGCCGATGTCGGCATCAAGATACTGGGCACCGACATGGGCACCCTGCGCCAGCAGGCGGCTTCCATCGTGCAGGTCCTCCAGGGCATCAAGGGGGCCGCCGATGTCAAGGCCGAGACCACGAATGGCCTGCCTCAACTGGTCGTTGCCGTCAACCGGTCGGCTCTGGCCCGCTACGGCATCAGCATCGCCGATGTCAATGCCGTCATTGATTCGGCCATCGGTCCTCGGACGGTGACCACCGTGAACGACGGCAATGTCCAGATTGATGTTACGGTTCGTCTGGCCGAGGCTTACCGCAGCGATCCCACCCGCATCGGGCGCGTTCTGGTCCCCGGCCCGAACGGCCTGCAAGTGCCCCTCTCTGAAGTTGCCTCCATCCATAACGTGGACGGTCCCGTCCAGATCAGCCGCGAGAACGAGAAGCGGCGCATCACCATCACAGCCAATGTCCGAGGCAATGACCTTGGCTCGTTCGTCCAGGAGGCGCAGCAGAAGATCCAGTCCCAGGTCCACCTGCCGCCCGGCTACACCCTGGAATATGCCGGAGACTACGAGAGCCTCAAATCGGGCCGCGCCCGGCTCCTGACCGTCATCCCCATCGCCCTCGCCGCCATCCTTGGCTTGCTGCTGATTGTCTTCGGCAGGATGCGGCAGGCCCTGATGATCTTCACCGGCATCCCGCTTGCCATCAGCGGCGGCATCCTCGCCCTCTCCCTACGCCACATGCCGTTCTCCATGACGGCCGCCGTCGGCTTCATCGCCCTCGGCGGCATCGCGCTGCTGAACGGCATCGTCTTGCTGACCTTCATCAACCACCTCCGTGAGCAGGGCAAATCGGTGGGGGACGCCACCTTAGAAGGCGCGAAAGAGCGCCTGCGCCCCGTCCTGATGACCGGGACCGTCGCCGCCATCGGCTTCATCCCCATGGCCGTCTCGAAAGGCATGGGGGCGGAGGTCCAGCAGCCCCTCGCCACCGTCGTCATCGGCGGCCTGATCACGTCAACCATCCTGACCCTGTTCGTCCTGCCCACGCTCTACGCCTGGTTCGAGAAGGACGATGACAAGAAAGAGGACGACAAGAAAGAGGGTGGGGAAGCGAACAGGAAAGAGGGGCCGGGCCGTAATGGGAACGGGACGAACGGCAATGGGAACGGGACGAACGGCAATGGGAACGGAACGAACGGCAATGGCTTCCATCGCTCGCCGCCGGAAGATCATCAGCCCGTCCCTGCCCCGGAAGGAATTCTCGTTCCTGCTGGTGAACGCTCCTAGCAAGGGGACTGCTGCGCGGCCTGATCAGCACTGCCGCGCGCCTTGCCCGCCCAAATGGGTCGCCTCCGCGCAGGAGAGGATGGCATGGAACTCGACGCCGATGGGCCGCAGATGGCCGGCGGGCCGCAGATATCCGGCGGGCCGCAGATATCCGGCGGGACGCGGATGGAAGTCGCCTATGTCCTCTATCTGGACATGGTGGACTACTCGCGCCTATCCCTGGAAGCGCAGGCCCGCGTCGCCCTCGACCTGCGCGAGATCGTGCGCGCCACGGCGGAGTTCGCGCGCCATGAAACCGAGGGTGACCTGCTGCGCCTGGACACCGGCGACGGCATGGCCCTGGTCTTCTTCGCCGATCCGCAGTCCCCCATCCGCTGCGCCTGCGAGATCACAGCCGCCCTCGGCAGGCCCCCCCGTCTGCCGCTCCGCATCGGTCTTCATTGCGGCCCCGTCATCCGGACGCGCGACATCAATGGCGGGGAGAACGTCTCCGGCGACGGCATCAACCGCGCCCAGCGCGTCATGGACTGCGGCGATGCCGGGCATATCCTCCTGTCCCGCTACTATGCCGACCTCCTGACTGCCCTCGCCCTCTGGGCGCCGGACCTGCATGACCTCGGCGAAGCGACGGTCAAGCATGGGGAGCGGCTGCATCTGGTCAGCTTCCACTGTGCCCATAGCGGCAGTCCCGCGCCCCCCCAATCCCTGCGCCGGCCTCCCGCACCGGAGCTGTCGCCCCCGACTAACCTGCCTTTCCTGCGTCCTGGGCAGTTTTTCGGGCGTGTGCCGACGCTGGCCCTGATTCATGATCTGCTCCAAATGGCCGCTCCCGTGGTCCTTGTCGGCCTCAGTGGTCTGGGCAAGACCCAGCTCGCGCTTCATTACGCCCACCTGTACCCGCAGGATTATCCCGGAGGCGTCTTCTGGATCAATGCCGCCGACAGCAGCCAGCTCAAGGACGATTTCGCCACCCTGGGCCGCAGCTTCTTCGATATTCCCGAGTACCTGTCCACCGAAATCTGCGTTGCCCGCCTGCGTGACCGCCTGCATCGCCTGCCGCACCCCGCTCTGCTCGTCTTCGACAACGTCACCGAGG
>JANLUQ010000010.1:0-8290 GCA_031363565.1 Armatimonadota bacterium
AAGCCCGCCCGCGCCGCCGTCAACATGCCCTCCGTCTCCGCCGACATGCTGGGCCGCTTACAGCCGTACCTGACTTTGGCCGAGAAGATCGGCAGCCTCCACGCCCAGCTCACCTCCAGTCCCATCAGCGAGGTCGAGGTCGTTTATGCGGGCGACTTCGAGAACCTGCCGACCGTGCATTTGACACGGGCCGTGCTGAAGGGACTCTTGGAACCCGTGGTCAAGGAAGGCGTCAATTACGTCAACGCCCCCACCCTGGCCGCCGCGCGCGGCATCAAGATCACCGAGAGCCGGACCGCCGGCGCGGTCGAAGGTGGCGGATGCGTCCTGACCGTCCGCAAGCGCGGCGGCAGCCACGACCGCGAGATTTGCGGGGCCGTCCTGAGCCGCGACAACATCCGCATCCTGTTCATTGACGGCTACCGCGTGGACATCCGGCCTTCCGGCCCGATGCTCGTCACCCAGCACACCGACCGCCCTGGCGTCATCGGCAAGGTCGGGACTCTGATCGGCGAGGCGGGCATCAACATCGCCGGGATGCATGTCGGCCGCGAGAGCGAGGGCCAGGGCGCCCTGATGGTGCTGAAGCTGGACACGCCCACGCCCGAGGCGTTGCTGGAACAGATCCGCAAGGTGGACGGCATGGAGACGGTCCGGCTGGTACAGCTATGAAAAGCCGCACCGTGAGGAGCCTCGTCCCGGTCATTCTCCTGCTCATGCCGGCGATGGCGGCGCACGCGCAGACGCCCAAGCCGGTCAGCATCAGCCTCGGCGTCTTCGTGCCGTCCTCTTCGGAGACGCGCGCCCGCGCCACGGGCGGCCTGCCGATCCTGGATGTCCGCTATACGTTCCCCGCCAAGCCGGCGGCGGTATCGCGCACCGTCCTGGGGATCAGTGCCTCCCACAGCAGTCGGGGCGAAGGCTCCACCCTCGTCAGCGGCACGGTTGGCCTGGCCTATGGCCTGACCGGCCGGCGTTCGCCCCTGGCCGCTCAGGCCGCCTATGCGGGCGTCGGAGCGGGGATTTACGGGGCGGACCTAAATGGCATCCATGCCTTCGCACGCCCCGGTGCCTACGCCGAGGCCGGTTACAACGTCACCGAAACACTCTTCCTCAACGCCCAGTATCGCCTGGTGGACCGGGCAGGCGGCGCCGCCCTTGCGCTGGGGGCCCGGTTCTAACGCATCTCAAAATGACCGTAAGGAGAACACGATGAACCTTCGACTGACGAGCGCGCTGGCCGCGCTTACCACGACCCTCTGCGCGGGCGCGGCCTTGGCCGCGCCCGGCCCGGACCTTCCGGTTCTGGGCAGCCCGAACGCCATCACGGCGGGCGTCTTCATCCCGTCCAGCGGCGCGGCCAAGTCGGCGGGCGGGAGCACGCAGCTCGATGTCGAGTTCCACTACGGCCTGCCCATTCCGAACCCGACACCCCTGCGCGCCATCTTTGGCGTCGGCGTCGAGACCGGTTCCAAATCCGGCAGCCACTCCACAGTCGTCCCAGTCACAGCCGGCGCGCAGATCGGCCTGGGGGCGGGCGTCTATGTCGGCGGGGGCGTTGGCTATTACTTCCTGAACCAGCACCGGAACGACAGCGGTCTGGACCAGCTCAGCACCTCCACCCGCTTCGGCGGCTACGGTGAGTTAGGCTACAGCCTGCCCGGCGGCCTGCTGACCGTGAGCGCCAAGTACCAGGCCGTCGAGCGTGCCGATGGGTTCATCGTCTCGGCAGGGCTGCATTTCTAGAATGGACCTGGCACTCGAAGTGCCACTCTGCTCTTGCTAGAATTGCCGGGGCAAGCACGAACAAAGGAAAACGGCATGAGGAACAGCGGCAGAGATCGGCAGAATCTCCGCAAAATGGGGCGGGGCTTAGCAGGTGGCACCCGGTTCTTGGTGCCCCTTGCGTTGACGGCTTTGCTGGTCAGCACAAGCGGCGTGTCTGCCGAGGACACCGGGCGGGCCAAAGTGATGTCGATGCACACGGCAGGAGCAAAACCTAAAGGGACCACGGATCAGGCCGAGCTGACTGTCGGGCCGATCTATGCCGATGCGCCGGAGATGACGGTGCCGGAGGGCACGCCGCGTGGGGCGGTTCATGAGTTCACGATGGACTCCGCCGACAGCAAGATCTATCCCGGTATTGCCAGGAACCAGCCGGGAACCGTCCCCTACCAGCGCGGGGTGGCTGTCTATGTGCCGCAGCAGTATGTCCTCGGCGCACCCGCCCCGTTCCTCGTGGTCCAGGACGGCTTGGGCTACCGCGACATGGTGACCAAGGTGCTCGATACCCTGATCCATCAGCGCCGCCTGCCCGTGATGATCGCCATCTTCATCAATTCGGGCGGCGGCGATGCCCAGGGGAGCGAGCGCGGCCTGGAATACGATACGGTCTCGGACGCCTATGCCCGGTTTATCGAGAGTGAGGTCCTGCCGAAGATCACGGCGGATTATCATGTCGCCTTCACCAAAGACCCGAACGGACGGGCGACGATGGGCGGAAGCTCCGGCGGTGCGGCGGCGTTCACCATGGCCTGGTTCCGCCCGGACCTGTACCGGCGCGTCCTGACCTACTCGGGCACCTATGTCAACCAGCAGTCGCCGATGAACACAGCCTCACCGCACGGGGCATGGGAGTACCATGAGCACCTGATCCCGCAGAGTCCGCGCAAGCCGCTGCGCGTCTGGCTGGAAGTCGGCGAGCACGACAATGGGGCGGCGCGGGACGAGGCCTCGCTGCATAACTGGGTGCTGGCGAACCAGCGCATGGCGGCGGCCTTGAAGGCCAGGGGCTACCCATACCGCTACATTTTTGCCGTTGGGGCCGGACATGTGGACGGCCGGGTGACGCGGCAGACCCTGTCCGGCGCTTTGGAATGGCTCTGGCAGGGCTATCCGGTGAGATGACGAAGTGAAATGACCGCCGGAGGGTGTTCCACACAAACGAAAGCCCGCCTCCCAAACGCTGACTGTGCGCTGTGGGGGCGGGCTGTACTTGTTCGAGGAACCTCTAGGAACCAAGGAAAGCTAGTTAAGGAAAGCTAGTTAAGGAAGGCTAGTTGGCGACTTCCTGCTCCTGACGGATGTCCACATTTTCGCCGTCCAGCCAGAAGTGCTTGAAAGGGCTGCGGTCCAGGGTCATGGCGCGCAGGTCCACATGCTCCTGCAAGCCGAGCGAGGAGCGGAACTCCAGGGCACTGTCGCCGTCGGAGAAGCAGGCAAGGTAGTCCGTGCCTTCTTGCAGCAGGCAAATGTATTCGCCCGAGTCTAAATGCTGAAGCGCGAAAACGCGCTGGTTGATGTCTATTTCCGTGGAAGATTTCATGGTCCGTTTTACCTTCTAGTTCCCTGCCGGTCGTGCACAGAAGGGTTTGTTGTGTCGAGAGGGAGACGCAAACGCCCTACCATATTCTACTCTTTCATTTTACCCGGTGGTTCCCAGCCTGAACCCTATGACCCGGTGCCAAGGTTAACGCAGGCTTAATAAAGTAGTGCGGGAGGCGCGTTTGACAACCTTATGCCCTATGTGCTACACTGGCGCGTGCAAAACATCCCTGCGATTTCCGCCGACACATTTTCATCCGCTACGGTCTATGTCTTCGATCTTGACGGGGTTCTTTATCTAGGCAGTACGCCCATTCCCCATGCCGCCGAGGCCGTGCGCCGCCTGCAGGATGCTGGGAAAAGCGTCTACTTCCTGACCAACAACTCTGCCCAGACACGGGCGGACTACCGCGCAAAGCTCGCCAAGGTAAACGGCCTGGATGTGCCCGAGTCGGCGATCTTCACATCGGCCTATGCCACTGCCCTGTATTTGAGACAGCGGGGAGCGGCAGGATGTTCCGCCTTCATCATCGGCGAGCCGGGCCTGGCCGCCGAGCTGCGCGACTCGGCCGGGCTTGTGGTCGTCACCCAGCCCGACAGTGTTGACTGCCACGATATTGACTATGTCGTGGTCGGCATTGACCGGCAATTCTCCTACGATAAGCTGCGCTTCGCCCATCAAGCCATCACGCGCGGTCATGCCCAATTCCTCGCCACTAATCGGGACACGACGCTGCCCACGGAGGACGGTGAGGTGCCCGGCGGCGGCTCGCTCGTCGCCGCCCTAGCAGCCGCGGCGGGCCGGGAGCCGGTCAACCTGGGCAAGCCCGAGGCGCACGGCTACGAGGCGATTCTGACAGCGGCCGGCGTCGCCGCCTCGGAAAGCGTAATGGTCGGCGACCGGCTCGATACGGACATCGCCGTCGGGCGTCGGGCGGGCGCGCACACTGTCCTGGTGCTGACCGGCGTGACCAGCCCCGCCCAAGCCCAAGCCGCGCCGCCGGAATGGTGTCCTGAGCGTATTATCGGCGATCTTCGAGAGTTAGGTTAGGGTCGGGGCGGCTTGAACCCGCGCAGCCGGAGCGCGTTGGTGACGACCGAGACGGACGACAGGGCCATCGCCGCCGAGGCCAGCATAGGCGAGAGCAGACCGTGGCCAGTCACAGCGTACAGCAGACCCGCCGCCAGAGGAATGCCCAAAGTGTTGTAGCCGAAGGCGAACAGGAGGTTCTGCCGGATATTGCTCAGAGTCGCCCGCGACAGGGCGATGGCGACCACGACGCCCTGGAGGTCGCCGCCGAGCAGGGTGATGTCGGCAGCCTCGATGGCGACATCCGTGCCGGTCCCCAGGGCGATGCCCACATCGGCTTGTGCCAGGGCGGGGGCGTCATTGATGCCGTCACCGACCATGGCGACCCCGCCGCCCACTTGCTGCAAGCGCTTCACTTCGGCGGCCTTGTCTTCCGGGCGGACCTCGGCCCGAACATCGTTCACCCCTGCCTCATTGGCGACGGCCCGTGCCGTCCGCTCGTTATCCCCCGTCAGCATCACCACAGTCAACCCCAAAGACTTCAGAGACGCGACAGCAGCCCGCGAGGTCGGCTTGAGGGTGTCGGCAACGGCGACCAACCCGGCGGCTTTGCCGTCCACGGCGACATACATCGGCGTCCGGCCCGCCTCGGAGAGTTCCAAAGCGCGCTGCTTCAGCGTCTCGGAGGTGATATGGCGCGCGGCCAGCAGCCCGGCGTTCCCGGCCAGGACGAGGTGCCCATCCACGGTCGCCGCGATGCCCTGACCGGCGAGGCTGTCGAAGTGGGACACAGTGGCGCCGCCCACGTCCTGAGCCAGCGCTCCGGCGAGGATGGCCGAGGCCAGAGGGTGCTCCGAGCCGCGTTCGGCGGCGGCGGTCAGCCGCAGGATCTCCTTTGGGGTCATGCCGTTGGCAGGCACGATGTCGGTCAGGACGGGTTTGCCGGTCGTCAATGTCCCGGTCTTGTCCAGGATGACCGTATGCACCGTCCCGGCCCGCTCCAAGGCTTCAGCGTCCTTGATGAGGACGCCGTATTCCGCCCCTTTGCCCACCCCCACCATCAGCGAGGTCGGCGTCGCCAGGCCGAGGGCACAGGGGCAGGCGATGATAAGGACGGCGATGAAGCAGGACAAGGCCAGGGCAGGCGCATGGCCGACCGAGAACCAGAGCGCGTAAGTCAGGACCGCAATCATCAGCACGGCGGGGACGAAGAAGGCCGTAATGCGGTCGGCCAGCTTCTGGATCGGGGCGCGCGAGCTTTGCGCCTGCCGGACCAGGGCGGCGATGCGGGCCAGAGCCGTCTCCGCCCCGACGCGGGTGACCTCGAAGACGAAGGAGCCGCGCGTGTTCACGGTCGCGCCGACGACTGTGCCGCCGACGGTTTTCTCCACCGGCAGGCTCTCGCCGGTAATCATGCTCTCGTCAATGGCCGACGCGCCCTCGATGATGCGCCCATCTACGGGAACGCGCTCACCGGGCCGGACGCGCACATGGTCCCCTACCCGCACCTGCTCGATGGGGATGTCCTGCTCCAGACCGCCCTCGACGATACGAGCGGTCTTGGGCTGCAAGCCAAGCAAGGTCTCGATGGCCGCACCGGTCCGGCCCTTCGCCCGTGCTTCGAGCATCCGTCCCAGCAGCAGCAGGGTGATGATGACGTCGGCGGTCTCATAATAGACGTGTGGGGAAGCGAAGAAGCGCGGCAGGGCGGTCGCCGCCAGGGAGTAGGTGTAGGCGGTGCCGGTCCCCAGCGCGATCAAAGTGTTCATGTCGCTGCCGCGCTGCTTCAGGGACAGCCAGGCCCCCCGGAAGAACGAGCCGCCTGCCCAGAACAGCACCGGGGTGGTGAGAAGAAGCTGCGTCCACGGCGAGACAAGCCAGGCGGGGAGGGGCAAGCCCATCATCTCGCCGCCCATCGCGCCGACGACCACCGGCAGGGTGAGCAGGGCCGCTGCCCAGAAGCGCCGCGCAAGGGCGCGGGCGGCTTGGGCATGGTCGGCCTTCGGCGTGTCGGGCGTCAAGGGCGCGGCCTCATAGCCGATCTTCTCGATGGCGGCAGCGATGACCAGCGGCGAGGTCAAAGCGGGGTCGTAGGTGAACATCCCCCGGTTCGCCAGCAGGTTGACGGCGGCATCGGCGACGCCCGGCACGCGGCGGGCGGCCTTCTCGACGCGCGAGACGCAGGCCGCGCAGGTCATGCCGGTGATGGCGAGATCGGCCCGCGCGTCCCCTTTTTGGGGACTGGAAGCCACCGGCCCAGCCTCTTTCGGCCCAAAAAAGAACCAATACAGCAGGCCGATGACGCCGACGCCGCCGATCAGCACAGCGAGTTCTGCTCCGTTCATGGGGACTACCTACTCTTCCTGCGGCGGGAAGCCGATGTCAGTCAGCGCCTCGGCAACTTGGGCGCGGCCCGTCCGGGCGCCGTCGTAGGTGACCGTCACCCGCTTGGCGGACACATCCACGGTCACGGTTTGAACGCCGTCCTGGCGGCCCAATGCCTTCTCGATGCTGGCCGCACAGCCGTCGCACTCGATGTCAGGGGCAGTAAATGTGGTCTCCATTGAAATTTCTCCTTGACATAGAGAATAACCCCCCAGCAACGGATGCGGTTCCTTTTCACTTGAGCGGGGCGGCTAAGACTACCGAAGCGTGCTTCAGGTCGCGGTCCAGGGCGGCGCCGTCGAAGGGGATGACGATGACCTTGCTGCCGTGCTGGTCGTTTCCGTTTTCCTGATCTTTCGGGACGTCAATAACCGCCAGAGTCATGGCGACCACATGGCCCCTCTCGATCAGCACGCTGGGGCGTTCCATTTTGTTCCAATGATTGGCGGCCCCGTTGGTGTAGCGCACGAAGTCCGTGGTCGGGTCGTAGGCCAGGCCCCGATATGTCCAGTCCGTGATGCCGTTGACCGAGGTGAGATGGTACGCCTTGCGGTCGCTCCAGTTGTTGACCACGATATGGTACAGGCCGCCGCTGAACCATACCACCGGGTCTTCCAGGTTACCCAGGTCGTGCTGCGAGAGGCCGGGGACGCCGGGGTAAACGCTCGGCCCCTGGACAGTGTAAGGCCCCAGGATGCCGGTCTTGCTGAGGAGGATTGCCCCGGAGCGCGGCACGATCTGGAAGCCGCCATCGGGCCGGGCCATGATGCTGACGTTGGACATGCGTCCCCCGCCACTGAACTCATTGGCGGCGACCTGTATGCGGCCGAGATAGTCCCAGGGGCCGTCCAGCGATTTGGAGACGAACACGTCCCCCGGCCGGGTCTCGCTGACCACGACCGCATAGCGCCCGTCGGGCAGCACCAGCGCGGTGACGTTGTGGCCTTTGCCGCCTTCATTGTCCGGCCAGCAAAGGCCCTGATCAATATAAGGCCCGGTGAGTTTGTCGCTGACCGCACTCACCGCCTGCGAGCTTCCCCAGGCGTTGTGGCCCTTGGCCTGATCCCAGCGGCTGGCGAACAGGTGGTATTTGCCGTCCTTCGCCTTGATGATCTGGCCGTCCCAATAGTTCCACTTGGTCATGGCCTGGTCTTCCAGCCCGTTCTTAGGGTCACGCGGGCCGACCGCCGCCGCGCCCCAGACCTTCGCATCCAGGGAGGCAGAGATCGGCGTCGGCTTGAAATAGTCAATGAAGGTTTTAGGCATCGGAGTTTTGGAGGCATCGGAGTTCGGTGCCTGCCCGAAGCAGGAGCCGGCCAGCGTCAGACAAGCCGCCGTCAGCGCGACACCAGAACCGAAAATGTTGGATACGCGTGAGTGAAGAGGTGACATGATGGATATCCTATGAGTCGGTGAGAGATTTCGGGCAAGGCTCCGTTTTTGGTGCACCCAGTATGTGGGGTTAGACTACCGGCCCTGGAGCGCGGCCTTCCGAGCGGCTCCCGCCGTCATCTTTACCCACGTCACGCCGCCGTAGATGTCCCTGCCGGT
>JANLUQ010000011.1:0-6944 GCA_031363565.1 Armatimonadota bacterium
CCCTCTTCTCCCCGCGCCCACTTCTCCCCGCGCCCTCTTCTCCCCCTCGCCCTCCTCCGGCTTCGCCATCAGAGCACGGGGGATCAGCGGCAGGTCCATCAGCGGAACATACTGCTTATCGTACAGCCCGGAGCTGGAGGCGCCGAAAATGCTGCCTGTCGGTGTTACTGACTGGGATGTTACGCCGTCCCGCCGTGAACGGCAGGTCTGGGGGGCCTGCGGCCAACCGGTCTGCGACCGGAAGATTAAGACTCTCTTCCGCCCGCAGGGTCGGGTGTTCACCCCGCTCCGTTCCTACGAGGGGCAGTGGCTCCGCGGGCGGCGTCTCGCCCCCCAGATGGGTCGTTCACGGTGGGGCGTTTGCGGCCCGGTCACAGCCCCTGCGTAACATCAGTTACTGACTGGGATGTTACCGACAAGCCCTCCAGCCACGGTAAGGCCATAAGGAAACAAGTCAAACCCCCTTTCACCCACCCTTCCCTTCGAGGGGAGGGTCGGCACTTGTGCCGGGGAGAGGATCATTCCACCGGCAGCGCCTCCAAAGCCCGGAAGATGAAGTTTGGCCGCCAGCGCAGCGGCTCACCTGCCGCCAAGCGCAGAGCAGGGAAGCGGCGCAGCAGGGTCCCCAGCGCGATCTGCCCCTCCATCCGGGCCAAGGCCGCGCCCAGGCAGTAATGGACGCCCCACCCGAACGCCAGATGACGCCCCTCCCGACGCGTGATGTCCAGCCGATCCGGGTCGGTGAACTGGGCCGGGTCCCGGTTGGATGCGCCCAGGCCCAGCATCGCGAACTGGCCCGACTCGATCCGCAGGCCATCCAGCGTGATCGTCTCTTTCGGGATGCGCGAAGTCCATTGGACCGGGCTTTCGTAACGCAGCATCTCCTCGATAGCCGTGGGAAGTAGGGCGGGGTCTTCCCGCAGCAATGCGGCCTGGTCGGGATGGGAGAGAAGCGCGTACAGCCCGTTGCCGATGAGGTTGGTCGTCGTCTCGTGTCCGGCGACCAGCAGCAGCAGGCAGTTGGCGATCAGCTCTTCCTCGGTCAGCCGGTCCCCCTGCTCTTCGGCGGCGATCAACGCGCTCAGGAGGTTGTCGCCGGGAGTGGTCCGCGTCCGTTCCACGGCCCCATGCAGATAGTCCATCAGATGGTAGATGCCCGGCAAAAAAGGCCGTGTGCGCTCCCAATCGTCGCCGTCCGTCCCCAGGAAGTCGGCGAAGTCGTCCGACCAATGCCGGAATCGGTCGCGGTCTTCGTGTGGAATACCCAGCATCTCGGCGATCACCGTCGCCGGCAGGGGGTATGCGAGGTCGCGGATGATGTCCAATGGTCCATTGGCAAGGGCGTCATCGAGGAACTTCTCCGTCCAGCTCTGGATTTGGACCCGCAGACGCTCGATGACGCGCGGCGTGAAGGCTTTGGCTGCCAGTGTCCGCAGGCGCGTCTGGTGGGGCGGGTCTCGGAACAGCATCTGCCGGGAAAGCATCTCGTAGAGCGGTCCGAACTCCACCCTGAGTTCCGGCGTGAGGCCCTGCGCGTCGAACTTCTGCGCGCTCAAGGATGGGTGCGCGAGTAGGGCGGCCACATCGGCATGGCGCGTGAAGACCCAGATGCCGCGCTCCGCGTTCCAAAAGCGCGGCGACTCCGCCTGGAGCCGGCGGTAAGCGGGGTAGGGGTCGGCAATCGCCTCGGGCGAAAAAACGTCGTAGCGCATATCATCGCGCATATCGTAGCGCATATCATCGCGCATATCATCACTCATGGCGTGCCGATGATCTCCTCCAGCCGGTCCACCATCCGGGACAGCACGCTGAAGGCGCGCTGGATCGGGGCGGGCGAGGTCATATCAATCCCCGCCAGCTTCAAGGCGTCCAAGGGATAGAGTGAGCCGCCTGCTTTCAGGAAACTCAAATAGCGCTCGGCGGCAGGCTGCCCCTCCGTCCGGACATCTTCGGCCAGGGCGTTCGCGGCGGCGATGCCCGTCGCGTATTGGTAGACGTAAAACGGCGAATAGAGGTGCCCGAACTGCGCCCAGGTGATCCCCAGCCGCATCTCATCTATCTCCACCATGCCGCCGTAACCCTCCGCGAAAAAGCCGGCCAAAGTCCGCGACATCCCATCCGCTGTCAAGGCCTCGCCGCGCTCGATCTTGTCATGGCAGTCCAGCTCGAACCGCGCCAGGGTCGGCATGACGAACAGGTAGCGGTGGAAGTTGGAAATGGCCTCCTCGATGATCGTCAGAGTCCCATCGCGGTCCCCGCCCTCGTCCAGCAGCTTGCCTCGAACGAGTGCCTGGTTGAAGTTCGAGGCGACTTCGGCGACGAACAGCGAATAATTGGAATACGCGGGCGGCTGGTTCTCCCAGGTCAGGTAGGAGTGCATCGAGTGGCCCAGTTCATGGGCCAATGTGCTGACCGAGAACAGGTCGTCCTGGTAGTTCATCATGATGAACGGGCGTGTCCCCTTCATCCCCGACGAGAACGCCCCACTCCCTTTGCCTTGATTGGGCGCACCATCCACCCAGCGGTCTTCGGTCAGGCCCCGGCGCATGGCGGCGACATACTCGCTGCCCAAGGCTCCCATGCCCCGGCAGAGCGTGTCGGTCGCCTCCTCAAACGAGATCGCCCGCTCCGTTTTGGGCATCGGGGCGGGCACGGCATAGGTGGGCAGGTCGGCGCAGGACAGCGCCTCGACGCCCAGGCCCTTCTTGAGCAGGCCCCAATAGCGGTGCCAGATCGGCAGGTTGTCCTGGAAGGTGCTTAACAATGTGTCGAAGACCGTGCGCGGGATGGCATTGGGCGCGAGCGAGGCTTCCAGCGCCGACGGGTAATGCCGGGTGCGGGACGAGAACACGCTCTGCTTGATCCGGCCGCATAGGCACGCCGCCAGGGTGTTCTTGACGCCTAAATATCCGTCGGCATAGGACTCCCACGCCTGCCGGCGCAAGGCTTGGTCGGGGTCCCGGACCAGCTCGCTGATCGTTCCCTGCGCCACTTCCAGAGGCGTCCCCGCCCCGTTCGGCACCGGTGTAAACTTCAGGTCCGCATTGGTCAGCACGCTCGCCGCCGCCCCCAGAGCGCCCAGCGGCTCCGAGACCTGAGCCAGCAGCGACTCGACTTCTTCCGAACGTACATGCGCCCGCCGCCGGTTCAGCCGGTCGAAGTAGTGACCGTAAAGGGCCAGTGCGGCGTTCTCCAACTGCCATTGGGCCAGCCGCTCGGCGGGGATTTGCAGCATCTCCGGCTCATAAAACGCCGTCGCCGCCGCGAAGCGGGAAGAGAGGCCCCCCGCCCGGCTCGCCAGGGCAGCAGCGGCCTGGTCGCCCGTATCGCCCGCTCGCAGCATGGAGGCGTACAGGGCGACTTTGCGGGCCGCCATCCCGACCTCTTCCGAGTGTGCCAGCGCCTCGGCCAGCACTGCCGCCGACTCGCCCAGCCGCCCCTGAAAGGCGGCAAAGCTCGCGGGCAGGCCGTCCACGCGCGCGTACTCGGCCTCCCACGATTCCAGAGTGGGGAAAACGCTCTCGACGCCCCACTTCTCCTCCGCCGGCACGTCCTGGCGTCGGGGCAATGTTTTAGGCATGGTATGATTCTCCTTAGATAACGTTTATGAACGTTTCCGCCGGTGTCTCAAACCAGAAGGGACCGTAGGGGCGCCGCTTGCCGCGCCCTCTTTGTTCTTGCCGCGCCCTCTTTGTTCTTGCCGCGCCCTCTTTGTTCTTGCCGCGCCCTCTTCTCTTATTCCACCGGCTGACCATTAGGAGGGCGCGGCAAGCGGCGCCCCTACATCCCGGCATTCATTCTCGCCTCTAATGCCCTGTTGCCGAAGACACCAGCCGGACCCCTCCGAGCTGCGGCGAATAAATCTTGGCGTCGTTCGCGAATTCGATTCTGAGGTAGTTCGTCCCTCCCGGCACTCGGACAGGCCGGAAGTTCGTGCGGGAAAATGCCCCGCCGGTCGGGATGGGATTGTCATTTTGAACGGCCAGCGGCGTCCAGCGCCCGCCGTCGGGTGAGACGTAGAACCTGACCTTGTCGGCCAGCGCGTCCGTGAAGTAGACGCGCGCCGCGAAGTTGATCAAATGTGCGAGGTGGTAAACCAGGCTCTCAGGCGTGTCGCTGGTCCGCTTTAGGTGCGAGGGCGCCCCCTCGAACAAGTCCGGGTGGACCGTCTCGAATGCCCACGCACCGGTGTGGCTCTCCGCTTTGCTCCAGTCCACCATGTCGTCCACGACCACCTTCTCATCCGTGATCGAGATGGGTGCGGACGCCTTGATGTCCCGGCCCATGCCGTTTTTCGCCGTCGCTGTGACGAGGACCCGGCCCAGCCCGCGCGCCGTCAGCAGGCCCGACGGCGTGACGGTCGCAAGCGTCGTCGGCCTGCCGTCGGGCGCGCTGACCGACCAGCGCACTAACCCAGTATCGGGGACCACGTCGGCCTTCATCGGCAGGGTCTCACCCCGCGTAACTTGGGCAGCACGGACGGTAACCGACGAAACCGGCGGCTGACGTCCTTCTGCGAGGGCGAGCGGGGAGCCGCCCTCAAGCGTTGTCAGAAGCACCAGTCCACGCGAGGGCAGGCGGACCGTCAGGCCCGCCTTTAAGCTGACACCCGGCAGGAGCTGCTTGGCGATGGGGAATCCGTCGGCATCGGCCGGCCGGTCGCCATCGAAGTAGTGGTATTCATGCAGCGATGCACGCCCCACCGCGTTCGGGATGACGACGCGCACTGTCCGGGGCGTGTCCGAGTCGTTGACAACGGCTAGGCTGATGTCGCTCTTACTGCCATTCGCTCGCGTCGCCGCCGCCACACGGACACCGGGAAACGGCGCGCTGCTGGCCCGAACTATCGTCATGCCGCGCGGGAAGGTGCGGCACAGCAGGGACCAGGTATAGAACCAGGGGCGCAGGTTTTCGTCGTCAGGCTTGCCCATCGCGCCGCCCAGGGTGTTCCAGAACCCCCACACCTTCAGGTTATAAGCGTTCGGGTTTTGCGCCGTCGGCGCGATCTTCGCCTGCGAGTGCATCGAGTCGTCCAAGTCCCAGGCCGAGACGCCGCCGATGCCCGCCCGCATGGTCTGGAGGAGATAGTCGCTCATGTAGACGCCGTAGCTGAAGTCACGGATCTTCGTGTTGCTGTCGCCGCTGTTCCAGTCGTGGGTCACAGCCGTCATCGTGTCGCTGGTCCCGGCCTCGGCGATCAGGAACGGCTTTTCCCGCCCCGCCGGATCATGCGCGGCGGCATAGTCCCGCCTCCTCCGCACAGTTTTCTCGATGACGCCCCCCGTGATCTCGTCATCCTGGGCATACCAGTGGACTTCGTAAACGCCCAAAGTCTGCGGCAGCGCATTGACCGCACTGTCCGCCCACCACATCAAATCCGTCCCTGAAGTGTCCGGGCCGACCAGGGCGACCTGACGGTTCAGGCCGCGCTTGTGCAGATCGGCGGCCAGACTCTCCTGAGAGACCTTCCACCGATCAAAGGCAGACTGGTCGCCGCTCGGCTCGTTCTGCTTGTTGTAATAACGGATGCAGGTGTAGCCTTTCACCCTAACCAGGTGTTCCAGGCAGTCCCCGATGAGGCGGGACCAGCGCGGGTCATCGGTCGCCATCCCGAACGACGGCCCCCACTCGCCCAGCAGGACTTCGACGTGATGCGACTGGCAGTAGTCCAGTATCTTGTAGAGCCGCCCCATCCCGGCCGTATCCCAGGCGTAGACGGGCTGGCCCTGCGCGTCAAATCCGGTGCAGTAGAAGTCAGACGTGAGGCAGCAGCGGATGAACTGCGGCCTCAGCACGTCCACGCGCCTGAAAATCCGGTCCCACTGCGCGTCCGTGTAGGCGTAGTCGCTGGGGTCCCACTGCACCCCCGCCCCCGTATAGCTCTTGACGACCGTGGTGTCGGTGTCTATGTAGACCGTGGCGTCATAAGCCGTGCCGGCGGACGGTGCGGCGGGCGACGCCGGCGGGGTAAACGCCAGCACAGACAGGCTGAGGGTAGCGAGCATACACGGGAGAAGCGTTTTCATCTGTGGGGTTATCTCTTCTTGTCCTAAACCGTCGCCTGCAAGACGTACAGCACGCCGTTCGTGGCGGCGCAGACAAGGTAATCGCCGTACAAGGCCAATCCCGCCGTTCCCAGGCGCGTGCCCGGCGTCGTCTCGTAGGCGCGCTGCACATTGTATTCGGCGTCCAGGGAGTATAGATTGCCGTCGTCCGCGCCCGCGAACACCGTATGGCCGCCGCAGGCGGGGGCGCAGCGCAGGGGCGTCGCGCTCACCCGGCGCGACCGGATCAGGTTGCCCGTATTAGCGGCGATGATGTGCAGAAATCCGTCATCGCCGCCGACATAGAGCAGCCCGTCGAAAGACAGCGCGGGCGAGACCGAGAGGGGGCGCGATGACACATTGGTCTTCCAGCGCATCGCCCCCGTCGCCGACTCCAAGGCCCAGACTGTCCCGGTCATGGTGGCGGCATAGACGATGCCGTCCCGGATCAAGGGGGCGGCGTCGAACGGCCCGTCCGTCTCGGTCGCCCATACCTCGGCCCCCGTCGTCAGATCGAAGGCGCGCAGGCAGTGGTCGTCGCTTCCTACGAAGACCCCGCCCCCCCAGGCGGCGGGGGCCGTGTCGAGCTGCCCCCCCGCCGGCAATGTCTGTACTAAACGCCCCTCAGTACGGTCCAGGACGACTAGGTCCGTGCCGGACGGGACCAGCAGGAGATCGCCCGCGACCGTGAGGCCCCCGTAGACCGCCCCGCCGACCTTCGCCTCCCAGCGGCGCGTTCCCCGGATGACATCCATCGCGAGGACCGACCCGCCCAATGTCGCCGCATACAGCATCCCGTCTTCCGAGAGAGCCATCGCGCCCCGGTCGGGGTACAGCCCGCGCCCGTCCGGCAGGTCAAAGTCCCACAAGGCCGCCCCGTTCGTCAGGGCGAAAGCGTAG